>DASYPD010000168.1:0-11608 GCA_036007005.1 Gemmatimonadales bacterium | reverse complement strand
GTTCATGTCGGGCGGGCGCATTGACCTGCTTCCGGACTTGTAGAGCGGGACGCCATCCAGGAAGACCGAGACCCAGCAGGGACCTCCGTTGTCATCCATCGCCGTTGGACTCGCGGCGCGATACTCCATCCGATCGGGCATCGCCACCCCACGGATGATTTCCTGGAAGGGAACGATCCGGACTCCCAGCCCTCGCAGCACGTCGGCGAGCCGCCGGCCCTCGAAGCGGCGCAGCTCGGTCGAGTCGATGAACTTTCCGAACCCCAGCCGCCGGCGCTCCTCAAAGCCCGCGAGCACGCTACCCCTCGCCGGACTGGGAGGCGCCGTCACGACGAGCGGATCAAGCGTATGTACCGCTTCTCGGACCAGCAGGGCGTCGGCCTGTACCGTATCGCGCTTGCCGATCATCACTTGCATCCGCACCGGCCGATAGCCGACGAAGCGGAAGAGGGCGACACGTTTTCCGGAGGGAACCTCCAGCAGGTAGCGGCCGGCCTCATCCGTAGTCGCCTGGCGCTTGGAGCCTTCGATCACGACCTGGACTCCCGCCAGGGCGCGGCCGCTGGCATCCTCCCGCACTACCCCTGTCATGACAGCCTGGGATGCCAGCGGAATCGCCGAGTCGAAGAACAGGCTGAGGAGGACGAGTGGTGTCCGCATCGCTACGTCGGCGCTGCCTCTCTGTGGTCCACGCTTGTCACGCCCTTCACGCGCCGCACCGCCTTCAACACCTTGCCCAGATGCGGCAGATTGTCCACTTCCACGAACAACGTCCCGAAGGCCGAGCCATCCTTCGTATGCAGGTCCGCACCACGAATATTCGTTCCCGTCGCGCTGATCGCCTGGAGAATGTCCGCGTAGAGCCCGCGCCGGTCTTCCGCATTCACCACCAGGCGAACGGCGAAGGATTCTCCCTCCTGCTCCTGCCAATCGATCTCCACCCGCCGGTCGCCCGCCGACATCGTGAGCAGATTGGGACAGTCGGCGCGATGAATAGAGATGCCCCGCCCCTGGGTGACATAACCCACCACCGAGTCTCCCGGCACCGGCTGGCAGCATTGGGCATAGCGCACCAGCAGCCCGTCCACGCCCTGGATCTTGATCCCGCGGCCCAGCCGGATCCGGTTGAGCATGCGTCCGAATACGGTGGGCTTAGGGCCTTGCACCTCGTCGCCGGGCAGCTCGGGATAGAGCGCCTTCATGAGCTGCCCGATCGCCACGTCGCCCCGCCCCACCGCCGCTTCGAGACCCGGCCCGTCGTCGAGGCCGAGCGCGGCCGCGGCGCGCTCGAGCGCGGCGGCATCCGGCGTCGTCAGCCGGCGGCGCTTGACCTCGCGCTGCAGGATGTCGCGGCCGAGCTGGTTGCTCAGCGTCTCTTCTTCGTGCCGGATCCATTGTTTGATCTTGTGGCGCGCGCGTCCCGTCCGGACGTGCGCCAGCCAGTCCCGGCTCGGCTTCGCCGAGGGCGAGGTGAGAATCTCGATGGTATCGCCGTTCTTGAGCTCGCGATGCAGCGGCGCGATCCGCCCATTGATCTTGGAGCCCTGGCAGTGCTGTCCGACCTCGGTGTGCACGTGGAACGCGAAGTCGATCGCGGTAGCGCCCTTGGGCAGCCGCTTCACGTCACCCTGCGGCGTGAAGACGAAGATCTCGTCCTGGTAGAGATCCACCTTGAGGAACTCGAGGAATTCCTCCGGCGTATGGGTCTCCTGCTGCAGCTCGAGCAGCTGGCGGAACCAGCCGAAGTGCTGATCGAGCTCGTCGGGCCGCTTCTGCTCGGTCTTGTAGAGCCAGTGCGCCGCGATGCCGTACTCCGCGGTGCGGTGCATCTCGTGGGTGCGGATCTGCACCTCGTAGAGCTGCCCGTTGGGCCCGAAGATCGTGGTGTGCAGCGACTGGTAACCGTTCGACTTGGGGTTCGCGATGTAGTCCTTGAAGCGCTCCTGCAGCGGCGGCCAGTTGTGATGGATCACGCCTAACACGTGATAGCAGTCCGGGACCGTGCGGACGATCACCCGGAGCGCCATCATGTCGTAGATGGCGTCGAATGCCGTGTTGCGCTTGCGCATCTTCTGCCAGATGGACCAGAGGTGCTTGGGGCGCCCGCTCACGTCGGCCTCGGCGATCCCGGCGCGCCGGAGCTCGAGCTCGAGCGGCGCCTGCAGCGCGGCCACCGTTTCTTCCCGCTCGGCGCGCTTGGCCGCGACCTGCCGGGCCAGCGTCGCGTAGTCCTCCGGCTCCAGGAACTTGAAGGCCAGATCCTCGAGCTCCGCCTTGACCCCCGCCATGCCGAAGCGGTGGGCCAGCGGCGCGTAGATCTCCCGCGTCTCGGTCGCGATCCGGGCGCGCTTTTCCGGTGGCAGATGCTCCAGGGTCCGCATGTTGTGCAGCCGGTCGGCGAGCTTGATGATGATGACCCGGGCGTCCTTCGCGATCGAGAGCAGCAGCTTCCGATAGTTCTCGACCTGCTCTTCGGCGGTGGAGCGAAACGTCAGGTGGGCGATCTTGGTGAGCCCGTCCACCAGCCCGGCGACTTCGGGCCCGAATTCCTGGGCGATGTCCTCGTCGCGCACGTCGGCGTCTTCCACCACGTCGTGCAGCAGCGCGGCGGCGATGGAGGTGGAATCGACGAATTGTCCGATGAGAATCGTGGCCACAGCGATGCTGTGCGAGATGAACTCCTCGCCGCTCATCCGCTTCTGGCCCCGGTGCGCGCTCGTGCTGAAGCGAAGCGCGCGGTCGATCAGCTCGAGATCGAGCCGCTCGGCGTGCCGCTCCAGCGCGGCCCGGAATTCCGGAGCAAGGTTGAGCAGCGCTTCCGTCACAGCAATCCTCGCGTGGCAAAGCTCGCGAACTGATCACCCGCCACGATCACATGGTCGTACACCGGCACGTCTAGGAGCTCCCCCGCCGCCACCAGTTGCCGAGTCACCGCCTGATCGTCGGCCGACGGCGTCGGATCACCGCTGGGATGATTGTGCACCAGGATGATGCCGGCCGCCGCCTCCGCGATCGCGGCCCGGAACACTTCCCGCGGATGCACCAGCGAGCTGTTGAGCAGCCCGCGGGTGATCAGAACGTCGCGCGTGACCTGGCTCTGGCTGTCGAGTGCGAGCAGGTGGAACTCCTCGACGGCAAGGTCTCGCAAACGCGGTCCGACAATGCGTGCCACATCCTCGGGCGAGCGAATCCGCGGCAGGACGGGGCGGGCTTCGCGCGCCAGCCGGGCGCCAAATTCCAGCGCCGCGAGCAGCCGCGCGCCTTTGGCAGGACCGACACCCGGGGTCTGGAGCAACTCCCCAGCGGGCCGTGCGGCGAGCCGGCGCAGCGAGCCGTCCGCCGGTTCCAGCAGGCTGGTCGCCAGGTCGAGCGCACTGCGTCCCCTTCCCCCAGTCCCTAGGAGAATGGCCAAAAGCTCAGGGGCGGTCAATGCTTGCGCGCCGTGGGCCCAGAGGCGCTCGCGGGGGAGGTCCCGGGAGTTGCGGGCAGGAACCAGCGGGGAGGCCATGGACTCAGAATAGAGAGGGAAGCTCCCCGCGGGCGGGCCAAATCACTGCAGGACAGGTCTTAGCGCTTCACGGGCTCCCGGCCGTACTTCCGCAGCGCGGCCAGGAGCCGGTCACGCGGCAGCGCATAGACGCGAAACTCGTCCGCTCCCGTCATCGTCTCGGCGGCCAGCAGGGTGTTGACGATCGCCTCCTCCGTCGCTTGAACCGTGGCGTAGAAGAGCGGATTCATCCGCCCGTTCGGGAGCATGGCCACAGTGGTCACGCCCGTGTCGATGGCGGCGTGGGGATTCGCGGTCGAGAAGGCGACGAAGATGTCGCCCGAGCTGTTGCCCCCGAAGCCGCCCGTGCGGGCAATGCCCAGGGCGACGCGCGTGGCGAGCCGCTTGAGCTGATGCGGCAGCAGCGGCGCGTCAGTCGCCGCGACGACGATGATGGAGCCTTGCTCGAGCTCAGGAGAGGGGGAGTCCGGTGCCCTCCCGGCGCCGTCGCAGCGCCGCACGCGCGGTCGCAGCGTGCTGTCCGCGCTTGCCACACACGGCAGCAGATCCGTGATTTCCTGCCCCACCGGGACGCCCGCGATACGCAGCTGCTCCCGTAGGCCATAGTTACACTGCACCAGCACGCCGACCGTGTATGCCCCGTCCCGCGCGTCGAGCCGGCGTGACGCAGTGCCGATGCCTCCTTTGAACTGATGACACACCATCCCGGTGCCGCCTCCCACCGCACCTTCGCGCACCGGACCGGACGTCGCGGAGTTGAGCGCGGCGAGCACGTGCTCGCTCTTCACATGGAAGCCGTTGATGTCGTTGAGTCCGCCATCATATGTCTCGGCGACGACGGGGAGTCCCCAGGGCTGCAGCCCGGGGCGCGAAACCTGCCACTGGAGGATTCCGTCGCGTACGATGCCGACGCTGTGGGTGTTGGTGATCGCGATCGGTCCCTCGAGGATGCCGGACTCCTGGAGCCAAGTGGTGCCGGTCATCTCGCCGTTGCCATTGAGCGTGAACCAGGCGCCGAAGACGGGATCGGGATTCGCTTTGCCGCGTGGATGCACCACGGTCACCCCGGTGCGCACCGGTCCCTGGCCGACGACGAGTCTCCCCTGGCCCGAGACCAGGGTGGTGTGCCCGACCTCGACGCCGGAGACATCGGTGATCGCATCGAGCGGGCCCGCCGTGCCGCCGATGAGCGCGGCAATTCCGAGCTCCCGGGCGCGTGGGTTCTGCGCCGCCAGCGGGCTGCTCAGCAGCAGGAGGGTCGCGAACCGAAGCAAGGAATCAGCCGTGATCACTGGTCACCGGTCACTGGTCACTGGTCACTGGTTCACACCATCGCTCCATGACACTTCTTGTACTTCTTTCCTGACCCGCACGGACACGGCTCGTTCCGTCCCACCACGGGGACGTTGCGGCCATCGCCCGATCCCAAGCGGCCCAGCGAGGTTTCCACCTTCGGCGAGGCGCCGCGGGAAGCCGGCGGCCCGGAGCCCAACGGCCCAGTGGCGGTCCGGGCCGAGCCCGCAAACATATCGTCCGCCCCGCGCTGCGGCGTCGCAATCGGCGGCGGCGGCGGTGCCGGCCGGGGGGGCTCCGCCGTCACCTGGATCTTGAAGTACCGCTCGGTGAAGGTCGCCTGGATATCGCGCATCAGATCCTCGAACATCTCGTAGGCTTCCTTCTTGTACTCGACCAGCGGGTCCTTCTGCCCGTAGGCGCGATACTGGATCGCGTTGCGCAAGAGATCCAGATCGTAGAGGTGATCCTTCCACTTCTCGTCGATCACCGAGAGCATCACCTGCGACAGCACCTGCTGATCGACATCGGGGATGCCGAAGCGCCGCCCGAAATCCTGCAGGTATTCCACCTTGCGCAGGAAGGTGGCCTCGCCTTCGACGATCGCGGCTTTCGCGATGTCGTCGAGCCCCTTCGCGGCGGCCGGATCGACGATCGCCTCCGACGTCACCAGGAACTGCATGGTGAGCGCATCCCGGAGTCCGCCGCGATCGTATTCCTCGGGCCGCTCCGCTTCCTCGAGGAACTTGCGCACCGCATGATCGAGCGCGCGCGAGATCATCTGGCGCGCCTCGGCCTTGAGCTCCTCGCCCCGTTCCAGCGCGAAGAGCCGGAGCGAGTACACCACCTCGCGCTGCTGGTTCATCACGTCGTCGTATTCCAGCAGCCGCTTGCGCGACTGGAAGTTCTGCAGCTCGACGCGCTTCTGCGCCGACTCGATGGCCCGCGACACCAGCGCCCCCGAGATCACTTCGCCTTCTTCTGCGCCGGTCTTGTCCATGTAGCGCGCGATGCGGTCCGAGCCGAACAGCCGCATCAAGTCGTCTTCCAGCGAGAGGAAGAAGAGCGAAGCGCCCGGATCGCCTTGCCGCCCCGCGCGGCCGCGCAGCTGCCGGTCGATCCGCCGCGACTCGTGGCGCTCCGTCCCGAGGATCTGCAGCCCCGCTTCCTCGCTGCTGAGGTCGAGGTCCTTGCCGAGTTTGATGTCGGTGCCTCGGCCGGCCATGTTGGTCGCGATCGTGATGGCGGCCTTCTGCCCCGCCCCCGCGACGATCTCCGCCTCGCGCTCGTGATACTTCGCGTTGAGGACTTCGTGCTTCAGGCCCCGGCGCTTGAGCATCTTGGAGAGCGTCTCCGAGACGTCCACCGAGGTCGTGCCGATCAGGATCGGCAGGCCCAGCTCGTGCAGCCGCTCGATCTCGTCGTTGACGGCGTTGTATTTCTCCCGCCGGGTCTTGTAGATCCGGTCGGTCTTGTCGGTGCGCCGCACCGGCTGGTTGGTGGGAATCACCGCGACCTCGAGCCCGTAGATCGAGTAGAACTCGGACTCCTCGGTCTCCGCGGTGCCGGTCATGCCGGCCAGCTTGTCGAACATCCGGAAGTAGTTCTGAATCGTGATCGTGGCGAGCGTTTGCGTCTCGCCCTTGATCTGCACCGCTTCCTTCGCCTCCACGGCCTGGTGCAGCCCGTCGGCCCAGCGGCGGCCCGCCAGCACCCGTCCGGTGAACTCGTCCACGATCAGCACCTGGTTGTCCTGCACCAGGTAGTCGACGTCTTTCTCGTAGAGCGAGTGCGCCTGCAGCAGCTTGTGGATGATGTGCAGTTTCTCGCTCTTCGCCGCATACTCTGCTTCCACCTGCTGCCGCGCCGCGCGCTTCTCCGCCACGCTCAAGTCCGGGTCGCGCTCGATGTGGTGCACGGCCTCCGAGATGTCGGGCACCAGGAAGAGGGTCGGATCGTCGGGTGACAGCGCCGCCGCCCCCTGGTCGCTCAGGTGCACCGAGTGGCCCTTCTCGTCCAGCACGTAGTAGAGCGCTTCCTCGAGCCCGCGCATCTTCTGCTGGCGGGACGGCAGCTTGCGGTCGGCGATGTAATCCAGCTCGGCCCGCTGCACCAGCTGCTTGACGCCGGTCTCGTTGAGCAGCTTGAGCAGCTTCTTATTCTTCGGCATCCCGAGCTGCGCCTGGAACAGCTTGACCGCCGCCTCGTCCTTGCGCTTCTCGTCGGCCAGCAGTGGCTCCGCTTCAGCGATCAGCTGGTTCACCACTGCGGTCTGCCGCCGCACCATCTCGCCCACCTGGCGGTTGAACTGCGCGTACTTGTCGTCTCCCTCGTTGCCCACCGGTCCGCTGATGATGAGCGGCGTTCGCGCTTCGTCGATGAGGATCGAATCCACCTCGTCCACGATCGCGTAGGCGTGCTCGCGCTGCACCCGGTGCTCCAGCCCGAACACCATGTTGTCGCGCAGATAGTCGAAGCCGAATTCGTTGTTGGTGCCGTAGGTGATATCGGCGAGGTAGGCCGCGCGCCGTTCAGGCGAGGAGGGCTCCGTGTCGTCGATGCAGCCGACCGTGAGGCCGAGATACGTGTACACGTGGCCCATCCACTGCGAGTCGCGCCGGGCGAGGTAGTTGTTGACGGTGACGAGATGGGTACCGCGGCCGGTCAGCGCGTTGAGATAGAGCGGCAGGGTGGCGACCAGCGTCTTGCCTTCGCCGGTCGCCATTTCGGCGATCCGGCCTCGATGCAGCTCGATCCCGCCGATCAGCTGCACATCGTAGGGAACCATGTCCCACAGCATCTCGTGCCCGGTGACCATCACCGTGGTGCCCAGCAGGCGGCGGCACGCCTCCCGCACCGTGGCGAAGGCTTCGGGAAGCAGGTCGTTGAGCACCGCGGCCAGCGCCTTCTTGTACTCCTCTTCGAGCGCGTGGGCCCGCTCTTCCAGCGTGCTGCGCTCCGCGGGATCGGCGCAGTGGTGCTTGGCGGCCCGAACCTCCTCGAGCTCCTGCTTGAGCGTACCGGTCCGCTCCGCGATCCGCTCCCGGAACCGGCCGGTCTGCGCCTTGAGCTCCTCCTCGCTCCAGGAGCCCAGCCGCTGCTCCTGGGCATGGATCTCCTTGACGAGCGGCATCAGGCGCTTCACTTCGCGCGCCTGCCGGGTCCCGAAGACTCCCTCGAAGATTCGCTTGAGCATGCGCTGCTACGCGTCCCCCTTCTGATACAGTCGGTGGGTGGCGATGTAGTCCGCCACCGCGTCCGGCACCCAATAGCGAATCGACCGTCCGGCGCGCACCCGCGCGCGAACGGCCGTCGAAGAAATATCGACGCGCGGCACCTGGATGCCGGCTTCGCCGATGCCCTCACGGGCAAAGGCCTCGACCCGACAGAGCCGCCAGAGTTCTTCCGGCTCACGCCAGCGATCCACGGTCAGGGCGGCATCCGCTCCCAGTAACAGCACCAGCTCGGCCTCGGGCCGCTCCGCGCGGAGCGCACGCAGGGTTTCCACCGTGTAGGACGGACCTTCGCGCGTGAGCTCGCTGCGATCGGCGCGCAACCGTGCATCCCCTCGCACAGCCCGCTCGACCATTTCCGCGCGGTGTTCGACCTCGGCATCATGGCCGCTCTCCTTGAGCGGTTGCCGCCGCGCGATCACCAGGCGCACTTCGTCAAGCTCCAATGCTTCGCCCAGGAAGGCCGCCGCGATCAGGTGCCCGTGATGGATGGGGTCGAACGAGCCCCCGAACACTCCGACGCGCACGCTAACGCCGCTCCACCCCAGGCGAGAGGGGGGGACTCTGACCCCTGACCCCTGACTCCTGACCACTTGCCTTCGGGCACAAGCGAATCGGCCCCCCCGGATCGGGATGATACTGCGCGATATAAGCGCAGGTTTCTTTGACATCCTCGGCGTAGCCCAGGCGCTGATACGACCGGAGCAAGTGCTCGAGGGCGCCTGGCACCACCGCCGACCGGGGATAGGTCGCAATCAGGCTGCGAAACATCAGGATCGCCGAGTCGTCCGCCTTGTACTTGAAGTAGAACAAGGCGCTCTTGTACTCCTTCTGTGCGAATTTCTCGCCCAGCCCCGCCAGCCGCAGCGAGGCGCGCCCCGCCGCGGGCGTGCCGGCATAGCGGTTCAGCACTTCCTCGTAGACTGACTTCGCGCTGAGGCCGTAGGTCGGGTCGAGCTCGGGTATCCGCCACAGCTCGGCGTAGGCATCGCCCGCCCGGAGTAGTGCGTCCGCCGCCAGGGGCCCGTCGGGCTGCTCGTCGGCGACCCGGCGGAATTCCCGCACCGCCTGCAGCGGTTCCCCCAGAGCGTAGAGGATTTCTCCCTGGAAGAAGTGCAAGTGCAGAAAGCGGGGATCCGTCGGCCCCATCGCCGGCGCCAGCCGGTCGTAAATGCGTTGCGCCCGCCCCCAGCGACCGTGGGCGAACTCCCGCTCTCCCGCTTTCCACAGGGAGTCGATCGTGCGGGCCGGATTCACCTCCGGCGTTGCTGTCGCGGCGGCGTGGTGCCGCCCGCAGCCCGTGAGCACCCCGCCAGCCAGCAGCAGCCGACCAGCAAGCCGAGTCACCTCGAGTCTCCATCCATGTGGTTTCACGTTCTTGCCGGACCCGGACCCGGCGGCGCCGCGCTGAGCGCATTGAGTTTCTCTGTCGCGAGCTTGAGCAGGCTGTCCGGCACCGAGCTCGCCGAAATCACGCTCTGATACGCCACCGCCGCGCCCAGGACGTCGCCTTGCTTGAGACGCGCGTCCCCCAGCCCGATCGCCGCCCGCCAGGCGAAGGGCGTCGCGGGCAACGCGCTGCGCACCCGCTCGAACCACTGCTCCGCCGTCTGCTCCTGCTCTCCGGCCAACGCATCGAGTCCGAGCCGCAGCGCACAGTTGGCCACGCCTTGCGCTGCGGTCGCCCGGAGCCCGGCATCCCGGCTGCGCCGCAGCACCGCGCCATAGCTGTGCGTCGCCGCCTCGCATGCGGTCGTCACCCGCTGGGCTTCGCCATACGCCAGCAGCAGGGAATCCACGGTGCGGCTGCTCGAGGCCGAGGCGAGCGCGGGCGGCAGTGCGACAAGTGCTTCAGACACCTCGAGTCCGGCGGCCGGCGCGACGCCGAACCGGCCGAGCGGCCGTCCCGGAGCCACCACGCGGAGTGCGCGCACCGCCGCCGCCAGGGTGGCGACCTGCGTCTGTCCGGCCCGCGCCGCCAGCTCCGCCGCCCGCTCGAGCCCCGCGGCGGCTTCCGCCGCCCGCGAGCCGTCGGCCACTTTGAGGGCCGCGAACGCCTCGATCGCCCTGAGGAGTTCTCCGGTGTGCAACGCGGCGCTGCCCAGTTTCGCGAGCAGCCGGGCGCCGCCGTGCGGCTTCAGCGCCGCGTCATACTCCGCCACCGCGACGGCATAGCGGCCTTCGCGATAGGCGCGATCGCCCAGCCGTTCGTGATCCGAGGCCGCTCCCGGGCACGCCAACGGCAGCAGGGCCACTAGCAGCAAGCCGATTCGGCGCATCATCCCGGCAGCCGCTGGGCCATCGCCAGGTAGGCGTCCACCCGTACGTCGCTGGCGCGGCCGCGCTGGCAGCGATCCCACACCTCGCGCGCCGCGGCTGCGTCACCCGCCAGATAGTGTGCCAGCCCCAGCGCCGCCACCGCGTCGAAGAAGCCTGGATGCTCCCGCAGGATCGTCTCCAGCTCCTCCCGTGCTTCCAGCGGCCGGCCCGCCTCGAGCAACAGCCGCGCGAGCCGATAGCGCAGATCGTGGAACGCGGGGCCGAGCGTCACCGCGCGGCGGAACTCCTCGATGGCCTCAGCGAGCGCGCCAGCCTCGGCATAGGCCTCGCCCAGCCCCGCATGCAAATTCGCCAGCTGGGCGGCCACCGGTCGGGAATAGCCGGCGACGCCGTGCTCCCCGTGCGCCGCGGCCGCCTGAAAGGCCTGCTCGGCTTCGGCTGCGCGACCGAGTTCATTGAGGAGAATGCCGCGATGAATGTTCGCCTCGATGTAGCGCGGATTCAGCGCCAGCGCGCGTTCGAACTCGCCGAGGGCGCGATCCCGCTGTCCCAGCAGGGCCAGCGACAGCCCGAGCAAGTGGTGCGCATCGGCGAAGCTGCGCCCTGATCCCAGCAGCTCTTCGAGGAAGTGGACCGCACCGTAATAGTCCTGCACCGCAAAGCGCTCGCGCGCCTGGGCGAGCAGATGATCCGCGCTGACCTGCATGCGCTAAAGATAACCGTGGTCTCAGCTTAAGACGATTTGCCGGAAATACTCGATGGTCCTGGTGAGGCCTTCCTGGAGGGGGACCTTCGGCTCCCAGCCCAGCAGCTTCCGCGCGAGTGTGATATCGGGCTGGCGAACTTTCGGATCGTCGGTGGGCAGCGGCTCGTACACGATAGGCGCGGCGCTCCCCGTCATCTGCTTCACCAGCTCCGCCAGCTCGCCCACGGTGAATTCCTTCGGGTTCCCGATGTTGGTCGGGTCCTTCCGCTCGCTCAGGAACAAGCGGTGGATTCCTTCGATGAGATCGGAGACGTAGCAGAACGAGCGGGTCTGCCGCCCGTCGCCGTAGATCGTAATCGGCTCACCCAAGAGCGCCTGCACGATGAAATTGGATACCACCCGGCCGTCTCGCGGGCGCATGCGGGGCCCGAAGGTATTGAAGATGCGCACTATCCGGGTGTCGAGCCCGTGATAGCGCTGATAGGCCATGGTGATGGCTTCGGCAAAGCGCTTCGCCTCGTCATACACGCCGCGCGGGCCGACCGGGTTGACGTTGCCCCAGTAACTCTCGGGCTGCGGATGGACCAG
>DASYPD010000167.1:0-3565 GCA_036007005.1 Gemmatimonadales bacterium | reverse complement strand
TCGGTATTGGGATCGAATGCCGTCGGGGCGAACACCAGCGGCGCGGTCAGACCGTCCGGACACGAGCGGCTCATCGCGAGTGGCTTGGCCCGAAAGCGTTGATTTCCTAGGCTGACCTGCGCTTTGCCGGGCAGACTCAGGAAAATCTCGGGCTCGTGCACCGTGACCGGGACGCCCCAGGACTGGAGCCGCCCCACGATGTCCGCGGCGGCTGTACGCACGTCATCCGGGTGCTCCCGCTTCAGGCTGGCGAAGCGCTCGATCAGGGCCCAGGGTGCCTCGAGGGAAACGTCGGCGAGCAGCGGTGCGAGCCCGGTGAGCGGATCGAGGTCGGCGTCGGGAATCGAACCGGACACGGCGTGACCTGGGATGTGGGTAAAGGAGGGGAACGGAGTGGGAGGGATTCGAACCCTCGATAGGGGATTTCGCCCCTATAACGGTTTAGCAAACCGCCGCCTTCAGCCTCTCGGCCACCACTCCAGCGCGCCGGAAATTGGCGGCAGAGAAAGACTTATGCAAGCAGCATCCTTACTCCCTAGGGGATCGACTGTTCCGATTCGGTGTCGTAGGTGACCGCCACCGGGACGCCGTCGAGCAATGCAGGGAAGAACCGCATCCGTCGCCAGCGCGCCGCGAACTGGTTATCGCTGAAGCGCTGACCGGAGCTCGTCGTCAGCGTAACCTCGGTGACTTCTCCCGTCGATGAGACGCGCAAGGTGGCGGCCAGCCGGACCTGTTCCCGTTGAGCTGGCGGCACTCTCATGCTCGTGTCCATCACCGCTGTGCTATCGACTCGGGCGGGAAGGGTGACGATCGCCGAAGGAGTGCCGCCTCTCGGTTCGGCGGGGCAGAAGGTCGATTGCTCCAGAGTGGGCGAGGAAGCAACCCCACCCACCACGCGAAGCCGGATCGCCCAGACTGCCTTCAGCCCCGGGGAAGGCGCCCGCGCAGCCGCCTGAATCGCCGCCCGCAACGATTCGGTGACCGCGGAATCCCGATCGCTCTCGAGTACCGCGACCGTGGGGCGCCGGCCCTTGTTCTCGAAGCGGAGGCTCAACAACAGCTGCGCGGGATGCGCGAGCGGACCGACCAGCGCGGCGGAATCCACCACCTCGTTGCCCGCGGGTATCTCGCCGGGCAGCTCGGCCGGGTAGCACTTCCGGCCCTGCGGGGTAGGATTCGGGAAGCCGCCCTGCGCGGATAAGACGGGCACTCCGGCCAGCGCGAACAAAAAGATCAGGGCAAGACGCATCGGGGAAGAAGCTACCGCGTTCCTACCGATTCGGGGACAGGGTTCGACTATGCGCTATCGCTTGCTGGTGGGCGCCCTGGGGCTCGCGAGTCTTTCCTGCGCTCGGCATTCGGCGCTGCTGGCGCCTACGCCGAAAGAGCTGGCTCGGGCGGCTCCGGACAGCTTCCTGGTCGAGCTCACCACTAGTCGGGGTCGGGTGTTGCTGGTGGCGCATCGGGACTGGTCGCCGCTTGGCGTGGATCGGCTGTATTTCCTGGTCGGCCATGGCTACTACGATGGCGCGCGCTTCTTCCGGATGGTCCCGGGCTTCGTGGTGCAATGGGGACTCTCCGGTACGCCGGCGGTCAACGCCGCGTGGAAGGAGCGCACGCTTCCGGACGAGCCCGTGCGGCACAGCAACACCCGGGGTACCATCGCGTATGCCCGAGGAGGCCCTCACACGCGCAGCGTGCAGCTCTACCTCAACCTCGCCGACAACCCGCGGCTCGACACGACCGGGACCTTCGGCTTCCCGCCCCTTGGCGAGGTGCGTGAAGGCCTGCCGCTGCTCGATTCGCTCTATGCGGGGTATTCCTGCCGGCGGGGGAGCCAGGGCACCTGCCCCTCTCAGGATTCCATCGCGGCCCACGGCAACCAGTATCTCTTGCGGGTCTATCCTGAGCTGGATTACATCATCAGAGCGCGAATCGTAAGGCCATCGAAGCAACCGTAGCGCGGGCGCCGCAGTGTCTTGGCTTTGCCTCAGTCCCCACCCGCCGCATGCCAGGATTCCCAGGTCAGGTGGCACCGATTGACGAAGTATTCCGCCGGATGACCTTCGTGGCCCAGCAACTCGTGGAGCATCTCGTGACGCACCACCATTTCATGCTCCACATAGTTTCCTGCGATCACGATCCGGTTGGTCTTACCTTCCCGGCTCCAGAGGCCGACCTTTGGGCCGTCTTCTGTGGAAAACGTGCTAACTCCAGGAACCACATAGAATTTGGTTGTTGAAAAATCGGCCTTGAGCCCGCTGCAATCTTGCGTGCTTTGCTGCCATTGTTGATAGACGGGCGGCGCGGCCAATGCGACGGCACCGAGGGGGAGGGTGCTGAGATTCGGGGCGAGAGTCGCACAGGATAGCAGCGTGGCCGAGAGGCTAAGAGTGAATGCGGCACGGCGGAGCCAGCCTCGGTGGAGAATCACAGCTACCATCCTGGTGTGAAGATTCTAGTCAGTGGGGCGAGAGGTGTGCCGTGAAGGGGACGTCGCGTGCCGGTGAATTGCACGTTGCCGGGAAGACAAGCTGTATAACAGGAACCCGACCCCGATCGCGATCGCCGAGTCACGGGCCTGCCGCCCCGTGCTGTGGGAGAGCAGCCATGCCGAGAGCAGCAAGGCGGCCGCGGATACCGCCACTCCTGCGGGGGCCTTGAAGCTCGCGGGTGGCGCGTCGGCTTTGCGCCGCAGCACCGGGAGCGCGGCGCAGGTCGCCCCATAGCTCAGCAGCCGGGCAATCACGCTGATGGTCGCAGCGGTGACAAACTTCCCGGTGAGGGTCAAGACGAGCACCGCGGCCGCGGTTAGCAGGAGAGAGAGGTGAGGGGTGCGGAAACGTGGGTGGGTGGCGGAGAGAACATGGGGCAGCTCCCTTCGCTCGGCCATGGCAAAGGGCAGCCGCGACGCAACCAGCAGGATCACATTGAGGTTTCCGAGGATCGACACCAGCGCTCCCGCGGAGATTATCGCGCCTCCGAGCGGACCCAGAAAGCGGCCCCCCGCCTCGGCGAGCGGACGGGTTGAGCTGGCGAGACCGGGGAGCGTGCCGATCGCGACGAGCTGGATCAGGAAATAGAATACCGCGACCACCGCGATGGCCGTGAGCAGCGCGTGGGGAATGTCGGCCCGCGGGTCGCGCGCTTCGCCGCCGGGGATCACCGCCATCTCGAAGCCGCTGAACGCGTAGATCAGCAGCAGCACGGAGACGGAGAAGTCGCCGAAGCCCGGTCGCGCGGAGAACGAGTAGTTGCCGGGATGGAGGAAGAAGAGGCCGACGGCGATAAAGAGGACGAGTGGCAGCAGCTTCGCGATCGTGAACGCGTTGCTAGCCCGCGCCGCATTGCGCACGCCGGTGAAGTTGACCAGCGTGAGCGCGAGGACGACCAGCGTGATCGCACTATTCCGGCCGACCGCGGTCGCCGCTCCGGGCCAGAAAAAGCCCAGGTAATCGACCAGCAGATTGCAGTTGGCCGCGAACGCGGTAATCCGGGCGATCCAGAGCAGCCAGCCCACTTCGAAGCCCGCGAGGGGACCGAACGCCTCGCGGGCATAGAG
>DASYPD010000166.1:0-1527 GCA_036007005.1 Gemmatimonadales bacterium | reverse complement strand
AATGCCTTCACTCTTTGAACCCCCAGCAGGCGCCCACTTCGACCAGCCTGAGGAGACCAACCCCTTGGCCCGCGATCACCCGTGCCGCGCGATCGCCTGACGCCACTGTGGACTTGTCCGAAGTGCAAGGCAAAGTTCGTGACGCGAAATCTCTGGCACTCATGCGGCGAAGCGACCATCTCGCAATGGAAGGCACGGATGGGGCCGCGGGCACGAGAGCTGTACGATCGGCTGGAAGGGATGGTGGGAGAGTGCGGGCCCTACCTTGTTGCTCCCGCAAAAACCCGGATTGCCTTCATGGCTCGGGTTCGGTTTGCCGGGATTGCCGCTTTGTCCGAAGCGGGGATGACCTGCAGTTTTTCACTCCCTCGCCCGCTTCGCTCAGCGCGCTTCGTCAAGGTCCAGGAAATCGTGCCAGGCTGGTGGGTCCATCGGCTCCGGGTCAGCTCGGTTGCGCAGCTGGATCGCCAGCTCCAAGAGTGGCTGCGGCGGAGCTACCGCCTGATGGGGCTGCAGGAGCGACTCACGCGGCCAGGCCGGCGAGGCAAGGCGGCTCGTTCGCGCGCTCGGCGTGACGTGGAGGCCTAACCCGCTTGCGGTCGAGGCCCTAACCGTTTCGGCCGCCGCGGGATATCTTTGTGCAGGACGATCTGCGGCGGCCTCGGCACGCCCCGCAGCGGCAGCGCAGGCCGTCGGCAGACTCGACAGGATCTGGCCATGACTTTCAAACCTGCGATCTGGTACCCGATCGCCGTCGTGCTCAGCATCGCCAATTTGGTGGCAGCCGGCTTCGCGGCTCGATCCACTGAGCCGTGGCATGTCGCGGTTCACGCGACTCTCGCGCTGGCGTTCGGGCTATGGGCCCAGCGCCTGCGGCAGAGTCCAGGCGGGAGCGAGCTCGCCGCCGGACTGGAAGCGCTCGAATTCGAGCTGAGCACTCTGCGGCGGGAGCTGAGCGAAACGCAGGAGCGCCTGGACTTCGTCGAACGGCTGCTGGCGCAGGGACCGGACGCGCACCGAGTGGGCCCAGAGCGCCAGGTCTGACGCAACCCGCATGAGGAACACTACTGTGCGCAGGTTGATCATGCTGCTCTCTGCGCTCCTCGCATCCGGTGCCCGACTCGCCGCGCAACAACTCGGTCCGCGCGACCTCGACACGCTTCCCATCACTCAACCCACCGTGGTGGTCCACTACGGCTCCGACTCGCTCCAGTTCGGGGAGCTCCGGCTCCCTCCCGGGCAGGGGCCATTCCCCGTGGCGGTCGTCATCCATGGCGGGTGCTGGCGGGCCGAGATCGCCAATCTTCGCAACAGCGCTGCGGTGGCCAGCGCCCTCCCTCCCGAAGGCATCGCCACGTGGAATATCGAGTACCGCCGACTCGGCAACCGAGGCGGCGGCTGGCCGGGGACATTTGCTGATGTCGGGGCAGCGATTGACTACCTTCGGGTTCTGGCCTCACAATATCCCCTCGACCTGGCTCGCGTCGTCCTCGTCGGCCATTCGGCCGGAGCGCACCTCGCGGTCTG
>DASYPD010000165.1:0-7880 GCA_036007005.1 Gemmatimonadales bacterium | reverse complement strand
GTTTCTGATCGCGGCAACCAAAGAGATACTGTCTTGCTGGCTGCGCTGCCGAATGCGGGACACCTTGGCGAGCTGGACGGCCGAGTCTTTTGCGAGGCGCCGCAGCGTGGCGAGAGAATCTTGCTTCGAGTGGCGCGGGCTCACCTCGACAGCCGCTCCTGCCGAGCTCAGCGAATCGTCACGAACGGCTTCCCTCGCGCACCCCGCAAGCGTGAGCAGGACAGTGGCCCGGCAGAGCAAGGGGGAAGCTTGCGGCAACTCGCGCCATCCCGCCATGGTTCATTGTCTGACGACATGGAGGCCACGGGAGAGACACGGATGCCTAATTGGCCCGCTTGACGTAGAATTGCCCGTTGATCACGGGGAGATTCGGATGGCCGCTCGCCTGGAGCGTGCCGCTGAAAGTGCCGGTGACGGTCGTCGCCGTGAGCTGGGTAACCGCGGCGGTCCCGGTGCTTCCGGAGCTGTAGACGATTCCGGCCGCGTCCTGATAGGTCAGCAACACTCCAACGAATGCGTTCCCGACGAGCGTGTACCCCGAATAGGACTTCGGGGTGATGGGAGTCCCGTCGAACAGCTGCACGCTTGCATTGCTGCTCGCGTCGAAGCCGGTAATGAGCGCGTTGTACTGGCTTCCGGATTGTCCGAACGCGGCGAGCAGCGAGGGTTGGGCCGTGAAGTTGACGAGTGTGCCGTTGGCCGTGAAGCGCAGGTAGTAGCTGCCCCCGCTTGGCCCCGTCGAAGAGCCGCCGCATGCCGTGAGGAGCAGGCCGCAAAGCAGAACAAAGCCGATCCCTCGTTTGGTACCCTTCATGCTGCGCTCCATGGAACCCGCTCCGTTTGAGTGCCGAGACCCGCCCCGATGCCTCACGATGCGTAGGAATGAGCCCGGAGCCGTCACGGGTTCTAAGGAGTAGTGAGTAGTGAGTAGTGAGTAGGGGGTAGGGAGTAGGGAATAGGGAATAACCTACTCACTACTCCCTACTCACTACTCACTGCCTAGTGCCTAATCCGGAGCGCCGCCCCCAGCGAATCAGCCAGGAGACGCATCAGGTTGCGGCCGTGGCGGTCGCGGATGTTGAGATTGAGGCCATGTCCATCGGCTCGGAAGTCCACCAGGGGTCGGTTCAGGTCGTCGCGGACCGACAGGACCGCGCCCTGCGAGTCCGCCCGGAGGTTGAACGAGCCACGTTGGGGACCGCTTTCCCTGTCCCGAACAGCGAAGCTCCCGTTGGCACGCACTCCGCCGCGGCCGTCACGCGCCAGGGATGCCTCGAGCTGTTGTATCTCAGAACGGCGCCATCGCGCCACCACGTCCTCGGGCAAATAGAGGGGTCGGCTGAAATCGCCGGGCTGGAAGACGATCGAGCCTACCTCGACGAGCTTCCCGGGGCCCAGTTCATCCGCTCCCGCGCAGAAAAACGAGGTCCGCTCGCTCAAGCGATCGGGATCGTCGAGGCTCAGCCCGCAGTGGCGCAGCTCCCTGGCAGCATCTGCCTCGAGCAGTTGCACGTGACCCGTGATGCGGCCGACCTCGTCAGCCCCCTTGCGGACGAGGTCGAGTCCGGTGACCTCCCCGATCCGGCGGCCGTTGAGGACGAAGCCGATATTGGCAAAGCGCAGCGGAAGGCGGGTGGCAGCGGTGGTCAACAGACTGCGAACCTGGGCTTTACCCTTTTGGACGGCCGCCAAGCCGGCGAGCCCCAGGCCGAACACGAAGAGCGCGCCGAGTGCAATCCGGGTCCAGTATCTCTGCATTGGAGCACCTCGGAAAACGTTGCAACTCGGTACGTGTGAACTTCCTGGCTGGTTTCAGATTGCTTGCCCAGGCCGGGGCCGATTCAATAGGTTCGACGGACGGACTGATATATGGGGTTATAAGGGTATCGGGGAGGATTCTTGCGGACAGAGCTGTTCCGGGTGACGCTTGGGCTTGCGCTGGGCATCGCAAGCGTGGCGGGATGTACCATTCAGCAGCGAACGCCTCGGGCAGCGGCCGGCAGCGAGAGCGCGCTGCGAGTGCCGCCCGATTCCGAGATTCCCATTGGACCACTAGGCGCTTCCATTCGGCGTGGCCGCGCCCTGCTCCGGAACACGCCTGACAGTATGCCAGACCATGTCGGCAGTGCCCTGCGCTGCTTCAGCTGCCATCTGGGGGAAGGCACGCAGGCCAATGCGCTTCCGCTCGTCGGCGTGTACTCGAGATTCCCGCAGTATCGCTCGCGGAATGGCCTCGTCAATTTGCTGGAAGACCGCATCAACGACTGCTTCGAGCGAAGCCTCAACGGGAAAGCAGTACCGCGCGACGGCAGAAACATGCGAGATCTCGTGGCCTATTTCGCCTTCATTTCCCGAGCCGTGGCTCCGCCGGGTGAGCTCCCTGGCATCGCGTTGCGGCAACTGGAGCGACTGCCGGCTGATACCACTCGGGGGCGTGCGGTGTTTGCCCAGGTCTGCGCGAGGTGTCATGGCCCCGATGGCGCCGGTACCTCATTGGCTCCCCCGGTTTGGGGGCCGCGGTCCTTCAATATCGGGGCGGGGATGGCTCGGCTCCGCACGGCAACCGCCTTTATTCGCGACAACATGCCGAACGATCGCGCGGTGGTTCTGAGCGATCAGCAGGCCTTCGATGTCGCGGCATATGTGGTGTCGCGGCCGCGGCCCGACTTCGCTCGCAAGGCGGACGACTGGCCCAACGGTGATCCGCCGGAAGACGTGGCTTATCCGACTCGCGCGGCGCAACGAAAGGCAGGCAGCATGTCGAAACCGTAGGCTCACAACCTATGCCGTCGATTTAGCTGATGGATTGCAGCACCCCTTTCGCATCAGGAGGTTTTTCTCATGGAACCCTTTGGACCTACTCCTCGTCGAGGCTTTCTGGCCCGGCTGGTCGGTGGTGTGGCGGCGCTGACGGTGGGCGAGACGTCGCAAGCGTCGCCCGCCGCGTCGCAAGGCCCAGCCGCTTCTCAGGATCAGTGGCTGAGCAAGCTTACGGGCCGGCATCGCTGCCTGTTCGATTTTCCCCTGCATGGTGAGGGCTTGCCGCTGATTCACATGCTTAACTACATCACTACCTATCAGAGCGCCTATGGTGAGCCCCCGTCCGCCGTCAATGCCGTGGGTACCTTCTACGGTCCGCCGGGAGAGAGGGCGAGCATCCCGCTCGCGTGGAACGACGCGATGTGGGACAAATACAAGATCGGTGCGGTGCTCAAGCTGAACGATCCGGATACGAAGGCACCAACCAAGCGCAACATGTTCTACCGACCGCGGGCCGCCGATCCGGTGCTGGCCAACGGCGCGTTCGCGGCGGCGGGGATCGAGAACCTGCAGCGAATGGGCGCCACGTTCCTGATGTGCAATAATGCCTTCCTGATGTGGATCGGCTTCCTCTCCGGAAGCGGCACCAAGGCGAACGCCGCGGAGATCGAGCGCGATCTCCGGGCCAACCTGCTTCCCGGTGTGGTGACCGTGCCGGCGATGGTGATTGCGATCGAGAAGGCCCAGAGCAAGGGGATCGCGTACAATCGCCAGTGACCGGTGACCAGTGACCAGTGACCAGTGACCAGTGACCAATGACCAATGACCAATGACCGGTCACTGGTCACGCTGCTGCAGTTTTTCCAACTCCCGCCGCTCTCGTTTGGTTGGCCGCCCCTTGGCCGGAGTACCAGACAGCTTGGCGGCGAGGCGATGTTGCTCGGCGAGGCGTTCCCGGGCGGCGCGGCTGGCGGCCTCTTCTCGATAGAGCGCCGCCGCCAAGCGCGCCGGGCCGCGCCGGCGCGCGAGCTCGAGCACCGTGACGCGGTATTCGTAGGGGCCGATCCGGATGCTGAGCTGGTCACCAGGGCGGAGCAGCTTCCCCCGCTTGGTTTTCTGCCCGTTAAGCTCGACGCGCCCCGCCTCGACGGCAGTAGCCGCGAGCGCGCGAGTCTTGAAGAAGCGGGCGGCGTGGAGCCAGAGGTCGAGGCGGGGTTGGGTCATGGCTATGGGCTATGGGCTATGAGCTGCATGGGCTATTGGACAACAACTTTAATGCTAAGGGAGGTGCCAATAGCCAATAGCCAGTAGCCAATAGCCTACTTAAGTTCAGACAACTCCGTGTACCAAGCCCCGTGACCGCTCCCCCACCGCAACCCGTCGTGCCCGACGGCTCCATTCCGCCGCACGCGGGAGAGCGGCGCTTCGGTCCGCTGGCGCAGCAAAACTTTCTCCGCTGGCTGTATCTCGGCCGCGCGTTGTTGGCGGTGGTGGTGCTGGTCCGCGCCGCGCTCGATCGCGTCGACGCGCCGGATGCGGCATTCACGGCCCTCCTGGTTGTCCTGCTCGCCTACGCCGTCACCGGGTACGGGTTCTATGTCAGCTTTGTCCGGCGATCGCGCGCCGGCCTGATTTTTCTGTTGTGCCAGGCGGCGACCGACCTCCTGCTCGTCACCACGCTGGTGCATTTCGAGGGTACCCAGCAGAGCGGGCTGGCGGCGCTCTACGTCCTCGTCATCGCGGTGTACGCGCTGCTCATGCCGCTGCGCCTGGGTGTGCTGACCGCGGCGCTCGGGGTTGCCATCTTCCTCGCCGATGCGTACCTGGCCCATCCCGCTCGGCCGGGCAACTGGGTCTGGGGCCAGGTCGCGATCATCACCGTGGTCTTTCTGGTGGTGGCGTTTCTGGGCCAGCGGCTCCGGGCGGCTTCGGCCGAACAAACCCAGCTTGAGAGCGAGCTGCGCCGGGTCCGCCTCGAGGCCGATGAAATCCTGCGGAATATCCGCTCGGGCGTGCTCACGGTCGATGGGCAGGGACGGCTCGCGTTTCTCAATCTGGCGGCGGAGCATCTGCTGGGCATCAGCGCGGAGCGCGTCGGGAGGCCCATCCTCGACGAGCTCCAGCTTCGCTCGCCGGAACTGTGGGCCGCGGTCATGGCCGGCATCCGCAAAGGTCGCCGGGTCAGTCGCGCCGAAGGAACGGCGTGCCGGGCGGACGGACGCAGCGTGCCGATTGGTCTGTCGACGACGACGTTCGCGCGTTCGTCCGAGGAGCTGCCGAGCGTCACCGCGATCTTTACCGACATCTCGGACCTGCGGCAAATCCAGGGCTTGCACCTGCGGGCCGAGCGGCTGGAGGCGGTCGCGGCGCTCTCGGCCTCGCTGGCACACGAGATCCGCAATCCCCTCGCGTCCATCCGCAGCTCGGTCGAGCAACTGGCGCGCATCGCGCGGGACGACCCCGATGACCGCTTGCTGGCTGACCTCATCGTGAAAGAGAGCGACCGGCTGAGCCGCCTGCTCGGGGAATTCCTGGACTTTTCGCGGGTGCGCGCGAGCCATTTCGTCACCGTGGATCTCACTGCGGTGGTGCGGGGCGCCGCTCAGCTGGTGCGCGAGCATCCGGATACCGGTCCGGGCGTGGACATCATCGTGCGGGGTGAGTCCGTGGAAGTCGATGCCGACGAGGATCTGCTGCACCGCATCGCCACCAACCTGATCCTCAATGCCGCCCAGGCGATGAACGGAGCCGGACGGATTGACGTGAGCGTGGACATTCCTCAGGCGCGCGAGCTGCCCCGGGGCAGCGAGATCGAGCATCCGGTACGCCTGGAGGTTCGCGACGATGGTCCCGGCATCGATCCCGAGCTGCAGGGGCGGCTCTTTCAACCCTTCGTGTCAGGCCGGCCCGGCGGCAGCGGACTGGGACTGGCGATCGTGCAGCGGGCGGTCGCGGCACACCGCGGTCTGGTGCTGCTCGAGTCTGCCCCAGGGCGCGGTACCACGTTTACCATTCTCCTCAACGCGAAGCGGCCTCCGGAGGAGGTGGCATGAGCCAGCAGCCTTCGATCCTGATCGTGGATGATGAATCGGGTATTCTCGACACCCTGCGGATTCTGTTGCGCAAGGAAGGCTTCGAAGTCACCACCGCGCAGGGCGGCAAAGCGGGACTCGAGCAGATTCGCTCCGGCAATCACGAGATCGTGCTCACGGACGTGCGCATGCCGCAGGTGACCGGGATGGACATCCTGCAGGCGGCGAAAGAGCAGGATACGATGACGCCGGTCATTCTGATGACGGCGCAGGCCTCGCTGCAGACCGCGATTCAGGCGGTGAATCAGGGCGCCTTCTACTACATCCAGAAGCCCTTCTCCAACGACGAGTTGCTGGCGATCCTGCGGCGCGCCTGCGAGTTCCGCCAGATCCGGGTCGAGAACCGCCAGCTCAAGCAGGACATCCGCCGGAAGGACAAGAGCGCCGTGACACGGCCGATCGGCAAATCGCGCCGCTTTGCCGACGTGCTGCGCCTGGCGGAGCAGGTGGCGCCCAACGAATCCACGGTGCTGATCCAGGGGGAGAGCGGGACCGGCAAGGAAGTGCTGGCGCGCTACATCCACAACCTCTCCACGCGCGCGGACGGGCCCTTCCTCTCGATCAATTGCGGCGCGCTGCCGGAGAATCTGCTGGAGAGCGAGCTGTTCGGTCACGTGAAAGGCTCGTTTACCGGAGCGGTGCGCGACAAGCAGGGCCTCTTTGCCGCCGCCCGCGGGGGAACCTTCTTTCTCGACGAAGTGGGCGAGATGCCGCCCTCACTGCAGATCAAGCTGCTCCGCGTGCTGCAGGAGCGCGAGGTCATTCCGGTGGGAGCGACCGAGACGATTCCGGTCGACGTCCGCATCATCGCCGCGACCAATCGCGACCTCGAGGAGGAGGTGCGCCGCGGCCATTTCCGCTCCGACCTGTTCTACCGGCTCAACGTGATCGCACTGGAGCTGCCCTCGCTGCGCGAGCGGCGTGATGATCTGGTGCTGCTGATCGATTACTGCCTGCAGGAGCTGGCCACCGAGCGGGAGAACCTTCCGAAAGCGCTCTCGGCCGATGCGCTCGACGCCGTCATGGTGTACGACTGGCCCGGCAACGTGCGCGAGCTGCAGAACGCGCTGGAGCACGCGGTGGTCCTGAGCAAGGGGACCCTGATCGAGCCCACCTCGCTGCCGGAGCGCATCACCCGGCGCCGGCGGGAACCGCTGGTGGCCGAGCGGTCCTCGCCCAATCCCTCGCTGGAGGTGATCGAGCGCGCCTACATCATGTGGGTGCTGCAGGCGGAAGGCGGCAACAAGACGCGCGCCGCGGAAATCCTCGGGATCGATCCCTCCACGCTCTATCGCAAACTCAGCCGGTACGAGGAGCAGCCGACCGCCGGGTGATAGCGGTCCTCGCCTTTCTCTTCCTGCTCTCCGGAGCGGCGGGCCTCTTCTACGAAGCCGTCTGGAGCCGCTACCTCAGTCTCTTTGTCGGGCACGACGCCTACGCGCAGGTGCTCACGCTGGTGATCTTCCTGGGTGGCATGGGGATCGGCGCGCTGCTGGTAAGCCGGCGCTCCACGCGGCTCCGCGATCCGCTCTTCGCCTACGCCCTGGTGGAAGCGGTGATCGGCGTCCTGGGGCTCGCCTTTCACGACGCGATGTACCTGCCGGTGACCGGCTGGGCCTACGAGCACCTGTTTCCCGGGTTAGGCGGTGGTGCCGCCGTGGTGCTCAGCAAGTGGCTCCTGGCGGCCCTGCTCATCCTGCCCCAATCGGTCCTGCTGGGGGCCACCTTTCCCCTGCTGAGCGCAGGGGTGTTGCGCCGGCGGCCGGAGCGGCCTGGGCGCACCCTGTCCCTGCTGTACTTCAGTAACAGCCTCGGCGCGGCCGCGGGCGTCCTGCTCGCGGGGTTCGTCCTGTATGCGCTGGCCGGTCTGCCGGGCACGCTCGCGGCGGCGGCGATCCTGAATCTCGTGGTGGCGCTCGGCGGCCTCGCCGTGGCACGGTGGCGGAGGCTGCCGGAAGGGTCGGACAGCACCCTTCCTTCCGACCTTCCGACCCTCCGACTTTCCGACCTTTCCCGCCTCCTCCTCAC
>DASYPD010000164.1:0-3384 GCA_036007005.1 Gemmatimonadales bacterium | reverse complement strand
GACCCAGATGGCGTATCTCCGCGATGTGAGTTACCCGGCCACGCTGGAGAACTACGCAGTCCAGATCGTTGCCTACACGGCGCTTTCCCAGGCGAGCGAAGCGGCACGGCGCCGCTACGAGAACCAGATCTTCAGCCTGGAAAACAGCCAGAAGGCGGTGCGGGGCTACCGGAGCGGGTTACTCGACTCGGCGATCATGGCGCGCAAGGCGGCATTCGAGCGGGACTTCCGCGCCCGGGTCATGGCGCGCGCCGATCTCCGGGTCAGGTATGGGAAGGCTTGGGCCAATATCGCGCTGGCCCAGCGCGAGCTGGCCTCGTTCTCCAGGCAGGCGCGCTTCCAGGGTTTCGCCGGGTCCACGCTGCTCGGGATGGCGGCCGCCCTGGTGCGGCTTCCCGAGCAGGCGACGCTGGTCGGAGAGGCGCGCCTGCCCGCGTTCCGCGGCAAAGGTCTGGAACGCACCAAAGCCGCATTGCTGCGGCCGCAAGAGGTAGATCCCGAGGCCGAGCAGCGCCTGCTCACCGCACAACTGCGGCTGGCGCAGCAAGCGTTGCCGCCGACCGATCCGTTCCTGCAGGCCGCGCTCGGCGGCCGGACTCCGGAGGCCGCGGCCGAGGCGCTCATCAGCGGCAGTAAGCTGGGCACGCTGGAAGCCCGCAAGGCGCTGCTCGAAGGAGGCGCCGCCGCGATCACTGCCTCCACTGATCCGCTGATCGTTCTGGCGCGCGCCGTCAATCCGATCGCGACGCGGCATGCCATGCGAGTGGCGCGGCTCAATGCGACGATCTCCGCCAATGCGGAGCTGATCGGCCAGGCGATCTTCGCGGCGTACGGCACCTCGCTCCCCCCGGATGCCACGTTCACCCTGCGGATTTCAGATGGGGTAGTGAAAGGCTATCCGATGAACGGCACGATCGCGCCGTACAAGACCAGCTTCTACGGTCTCTACGCTCGCGCGGCCGAGTTCGACGACCGGCCGCCCTTCCAGCCGCCGCCCCGGTGGAAGGCAGCGCGCGAGCGGCTCGACCTCAGCACGCCGTTCGATTTCGTCTCGACCAACGACATTATCGGCGGAAACTCCGGGAGCCCGGTGATCAATCGCAAGGGCGAAGTCGTGGGGCTGATCTTCGACGGGAACATCGAATCACTCCCCAACCGCTTCATCTTCACCGACGAAGTGGCGCGCTCGGTGAGCGTGCACAGCCGGGCGCTCACCGAAGCGCTGCGGAAAGTATACGGTGCGGAGCGGATCGCGGACGAGCTTACGGGGGCGGCGGTGCGGCCGTAGGCTTCTCCACTTCCGCCTCGGCCGGCTCCGCGGCGGGCGCGGGGTGCTCGTCCACGCTGACGGTCTCGGCGTGCACCGCGTCAATGTCGCGGTCGAGCTTCGCGATCTGGGCGCTGATATCGTCCAGCTTCGTGAACAGGGCGTCGAGCTCCGCCTGGTTCACTTCCCCACCCCGTGCCTTCTTGTAGGTCAGCATACCGAGCTGGTACGCGGCCTTGCTGCGCACGCCGATGAGGCGGCTGCGCTCGAGGTGCAGTTTGCTGGATTCGAAAGCAGTGCGGACGCGATCGCCGAGCTGATCGATTTCGGCGTTGAGACGGTCGAGAATGCTGGACATCGTTGACCTCGCTGGGTTTCCCTCGCTGACGGCCGAACCGGCCCGTTGGTTTCACAATAACAGGGAGTAGGGAGTAGAGAGTAGGGAGTGGGGAAACGAAAGGGGCCCCTTTCGAGGCCCCGGCCCTTCCCACAAATTCCCTACTCCCTACTCCCTACTCGCTACGCCCTGCTCCTCAGCATACACGGAGATCTTCTGGCGGCCCTTGTCCTTCCACTCGAAAGCCACCACCCCGTCGATCAGGGCGAACAGGGTATCGTCATTGGCGCGGCGGACGTTCTTGCCCGGATGGAATTTGGTGCCGCGCTGGCGCATGATGATGTTCCCCGCCAGCACCCGCTCGCCTCCGAACTTCTTGAGCCCGAGATACTGCGGGTTACTGGTCCTGCCGTTCTTGGAGGAACCGACGCCCTTTTTGTGAGCCATGTCACGCTTCCTTCGAGGCGCGGAGTTTGACGCCGGTGATCTTGACCTCGGTGAACTTGGACCGATGTCCGGTCTTCCGGCGGTAATTCTTCCGGCGCTTGAACTTGAAGACGTAGATTTTTTCCCCCTTGACTTCCCCCACCACCTCAGCCGTGACGGAAGCGCCCTTCACCGTGGGCGTGCCTGCCGTGATCTTGTCGCCGTCCGAAGTGAGCAGGACCTCTTCGAAGGTCAGCTTCGAGCCCGGCTCGGCCTCCATGCGGGGCAGCCGGAGGGTCTTGCCCTTCTCGGCTTTGAATTGCTTCCCGCCAGCTCGGATTATGGCGTACATGTCGTGGAATTCCATTGGTAAGCAGAGCCCGTAACTCTAATGGAGGCAGGCTGTTCGGTCAAGCCACCGCGTATTGTTCGGTCACGTCCCGCCCTGCCGGCCTGCTCATCAAGCGGAACTCATCGAGGTGCATCATGGGATCGTCGCGGATCTCGAGCTCCACACCAGTGGCCTTGGCCACCGCACTCAGGAGCTTGGGTTCTTCCTCGAGCAGATACAGCGCAACCTCGGGATGCAGCCGGACGCCGAGGGACTTCTCCCGCTTCTCGTGTCCGACGCGATAGAGTGAGCGCTCCAGCCGCCGCGCCACCACCTCGGGGCGGAAGACCCGCCCCGAGCCGCTGCAGGTGGGGCACTCCGTGGTCATGGAAGCGTGGAGCGAGGACCGCACGCGTTGGCGGGTCATTTCCACCAGCCCCAGATCGGAGACCGCCATCGCCTTGGTGCGCGCGCGATCCCGGCCCAGGTGAGCGCGCAGCTCCTGGAGCACGCGATCCCGGTTGCTGCGGGACTCCATGTCGATGAAATCACAGACGATGATGCCGCCCAGGTCGCGCAGGCGGAGCTGGCGGGCAATTTCGCGAGCCGCCTCGAGATTGGTGCGGAGGATCGTCTTTTCCGGATCCTTCTTGCCGGTATAGCGACCGGTGTTGACGTCGATCGACACCAGCGCCTCGGTGGGCTGAATCACCAGCGAGCCGCCCGTCGGCAGGTCGACCCGCGCCTTGAAGAGCTGCTTGATCTCGGATTCGATGTCGTACTTGTCGAACAGCGGCAGCGCTCCCCCGTACAGATGAACCCGGCTCTTGAGCTCCGGGTCCACGCCTTCGAGATACTGCCCGATCTCCTGGTAGACCTCCTTCGAGTCCACTTGCAGCGCATCGACCTTGTCGCTGAAGACATCGCGGATCAGCCCGCGGGTCAGCGACGCTTCGCGCTGCAGCAGGGCGGGCGCCTTGCGGGTATAGAGCTGCTTGCGTTTGATCTTCTTCCACTGGCCGA
>DASYPD010000163.1:0-7277 GCA_036007005.1 Gemmatimonadales bacterium | reverse complement strand
GGGGGCTGATTATCAACACATGCGCTTCCAGGCACTTTGCCGATTTCATTCGGCGGTTAAGATTAGCGCCCAATAACCTGCACCAACTGGTGGACGACGAGAACCGGCTTGCGAAATAGCCCAGGAGGCGTTGGATGAAAGGAATCACCTCGTGCCTGTGGTTCGACAACCAGGCGGAAGCAGCAGCGCGCTTCTATGCTTCCGTCTTCAAGCATTCCAGGCTGGGAAGCAACAGTCGCTATGGCGACGCTGGGGCGCAGGCCTCGGGCCAGCCGAAGGGATCGGCGATGACGGTCGAATTCGAGCTGGCGGGCCAGAAGTTCCTGGCGCTCAACGGCGGCCCGCAATTCAAATTCAGCGAGGCGATCTCGTTCATCGTGAACTGCGAGTCCCAGCAGGAGATCGACGAGTTCTGGGCGAAGCTATCGGAAGGCGGGAGCCCGGGACCGTGTGGCTGGCTCAAGGACAAGTACGGCCTCTCCTGGCAAGTCGTTCCCACCGCTCTGGGCGAGATGCTGCAGGACAAAGACCCCGCAAAGTCGGAGCGCGTGATGGCCGCTATGCTCAAGATGCAGAAGCTCGACCTCGCGGTGCTGCAGCAAGCGTACGGGCAAGGCTAGGTCTTGTCGAGCACCCGACGGCGAAGGGGCCCGCAGGGTGCGAGGTTAGCGGACGCTCCGATCAGAACGGGGAATACGCCGGAGGCGTGACGCCGTTGAGCCGGAGATAGGGCACCGTCTGCCCCAGAGTCCAGGGGAAATGGTCGAGCAGCTCCATCAGTGCGCGGTAGCGGGGCACCTTATGACCGAACTGGACAATCTCCTCATTCATCGCCGCGTCACTCAAGTTGCGTAGCATCGCGATGGTGTGGTCCATGGCCGCAGCGGCGTAGGCACTGAGCGCCGCTTTGTTGTTGAGATACACCTTGGGATCGCCGAGGGACGGCACCTTGTCCGAGCCGGTGATGGCCAGATGCGCGATGAGTGCGTCGCTGCCGGCGGCGTGCTCGATCTGCTCGGCGAAGCTGCGGACCCCCGGCGTGGGGCGGAAGCCGAGCATGGAATCAGGCGCCGCATCGATGTAGCGGAGCACCGCACCCTTGTGGAGCTGGACCACGTCGATCAGCGACGCCCTGGAGATCTGGGCCGCAGCAGGGAGAACGGCGAGCGGAACCGCGGTCAGAGCCGCAAGGAGCCGGAACGGACGCATGGAGAAGCCTCCGGAGACAGTGTGGGAGAAGGTGGCGCGGTCGCGGGCGAGGGGCAAGCTGCCGCTCCCGGTCGTCGCGCCGCCAGTGGCTAATCGCCCTCACAGCGCCCATCTTTAAGACATCTCCTCCTAAAGAACCTGGCGTTGCCAGTTCGGGATCCCGCATGCCGACTGCAGCTCGTGCCTGTCCTGCGTGTCAGACTCCGCTTCCCGAGCAGGCCCACTTCTGCCTCAACTGCGGCGCCGCGACCCCGACTGACCCGGGAACGCCGCCGCGGACCACCAGCGCACACGACGTCGGCGAGCTGGCTCGAGTCCGCCGCGCGCTTGCGGCTTTTTACAAGGTGGAGCGGGCCCTCGGCGCCGGCGGCATGGCGACCGTCTATCTGGCCGAAGACCTCAAGCACCGTCGCAAGGTCGCCGTGAAAGTCATGCGGCCCGAGCTGGCCGCGAACCTCGGCGCCGATCGCTTCCTCCGCGAGGTTGAGATCGCGGCGCAGCTCAG
This sequence comes from Gemmatimonadales bacterium, assembly GCA_036007005.1. Taxonomy (GTDB): domain Bacteria; phylum Gemmatimonadota; class Gemmatimonadetes; order Gemmatimonadales; family GWC2-71-9; genus JABFSM01. The sequence goes on along the minus strand of DASYPD010000163.1, from coordinate 5,563 downwards.
CCATCCGCACATTCTGCCGGTCTACGACTCCGGCCAGGCCGAGGGCCTGCTCTATTACGTGATGCCCTATGTGGAGGGTGAATCGCTGCAGGAGCGCATGCAGCGGGAATCCCAGCTCCCGGTGGAGGACGCGCTCCGCATCGCGCGCGAGGTGGCCGAAGCGTTGGCCTATGCCCATGAGTGCAACATCATCCACCGCGACATCAAGCCCGCCAACATTATGCTGAGCCGGGGCCACGCGCTGGTGGCCGACTTCGGCATCGCCCGCGCGATGAGCGGCGGAGCGACCATCACCGCGACCGGGCTCGCGGTCGGCACGCCGCAGTACATGAGCCCCGAGCAGGCGACCGGCGCCCCGGGAGTGGATGGCCGCGCCGATGTCTACGCGCTGGGCTGCGTGCTCTACGAGATGTTGGCGGGAGAGGCGCCCTTCACCGGCCCCACGCCGCAGGCAATCGTCACCCGAAGCCTCACCGAGCAGCCGCGCTCGCTCACCACCACGCGCGCCGGGCTGCCGCCGGCACTTGACGGGATCGTGGCCAAGGCGCTGGCCAAGAACCCCGCCGACCGTTTCCAGACCCCCGTCGCGCTGGCCGACGCGCTCACCCACGCCGCCGACTTCTCTCGCGCCAGCACGGTTACGCCCGGGGCGCCGGCGGGACCCTCTCCGCTTGTGGTGTGGGGACTCTTCGCGTTCGCCTCCGCCGTCAGCCTCGGCATTTTCTACGGGCTGGTGAATCGCTGGGGACTCCCGGGGTGGGTGCTCGGTCTCGCGATCGTGCTGCTAGTGATGGGCGTGGTGGTGCTGCTTACGACGGGACGCCTGGAAGCCCGCCGCCGAGCGGGCGGCGCCACGCCAGGCCTGCTCAACCGGTTCACCTGGAAGAACGCTCTGCTCGGTGGCGCGCTCGCGCTGGGCACCTGGGCCGTGGTGGTGACGGGACTCGTGCTCAAAGGTCCGGGCGGGCCGGCGAGTGGCGGCGTGGTGCGGCTCGCCGTGCTCCCCTTCGAGAATCGCGGCAGCGCGCAGGACGCCTACTTCGTAAACGGGATCGCCGATCAGGTGCGCGGCAAGCTGACCGGACTGGGCGGCTTCCAGGTGACCGCGCGGACCAGCTCGGAGCAGTACCGCCAGAGCACCAAGTCGCCGCAGCTCATCGGCAAGGAGCTGGGCGTGGACTATCTGCTCGGCGCCACGGTGACCTGGGCCAAGAGCGCCGACGGGAAGGGACGGGTGCAGGTGAGCCCCGAGCTGATCGAGGTGCGCACCGGCGCTTCGAAGTGGCAGCAGAGCTTCGATGCCAACGTGACCGACGTGTTCCAGGTGCAAGGCAGCATCGCCAGTCAGGTCGCGGGCGCGCTCGGGGTGGCACTCGGCAGCAAGGAGCAGCAACAGGTGGAAGCGCGCCCTACCAGGAATCTGGCCGCCTATGACGTCTACTTGAGGGCGCGGGCGCTGGCCGGCAACGATCCGGCGACGTTGCGCCAGGTGGCCGGCCTCTACGAGCAGGCGGTGTCGCTCGACTCCAGCTTCACGGAGGCGTGGGCACGGCTGAGCAGCACCCTCTCCAATCTCTATTTCAACGCGACCCCCGATCCAGTCGTGGGAGCGCGGGCCAGGGCCGCGGCGGAGCGCGCCCGCGCGCTGCAGCCGGACGGCGCTCCCGGCCACTTTGCCATGTCCCGCTATCACTATCTGGTGGGGAATGACCTCGCCAAGGCGGAGCTGGAGGCTGACCTCGCCCTGAAGCTCGCACCCAACGACGCGGAAATCCTGCGTCAGGCCGCCAACCTCGAGGAGGCCTTGGGCCGCTGGGACGAGGCCCTCGCTCACCTGCAACAGGCCCGGCGGCTGGATCCCCGCTCGGCGACTGTCGCCAGGTCTCTGCAACTCTGCCTGGCCTTGTTGCGCCGCTATCCCGAGGCGCTCGCGGTCGGAAACGAGGCCCTGGCCCTGGATGCCGCGGCGCTGGGCATCGTCGAGACTCAGGCGATCATCTACCTCATGCAGGGTGATCTGGCCGGGGCCCGCGCGGTGATCCGGGCCGTGCCCCCGACCCTGGCGCCGACGGCCCTGGTGGCTTACTTCGCCAATTACCAGGACCTCTACTGGGTGCTGGAAGAGGAGCAGCAGCAGCTGGTGCTGCGCCTCTCGCCTTCGGCCTTCGATGGCGACCGAGCGGTCTGGGCCGACGTCCTGATGCAGACTTACTGGAACCGGGGCGACAAAGTGCGCGCACGGGCCTATGCCGATACGGCGCTCGTCGCGCTGCGGGAGCAGCTCAAGGGTTCGCCCAATGATCCGCAGCGGCACCTCTTCTCGGGGCTGGCGCTCGCCTATCTCGGGCGGAAAGCCGAGGCGATCCGGGAGGGAGTGCGCGGAGCGGAATTGGCGCCGCTGAATAAGGACCAAAGCAACGGCGCCTACGGCCAGCATATCCTGCTGCGGATCTACTTGCTCGTGGGAGAAAACGAGAAGGCGCTCGATCTGCTTGAGCCGCTGCTCAAGATTCCCTACTACGTCTCGCCCGGTTGGCTGCGCATCGATCCCACGTTCGCGCCCCTTAAGGGGAACCCGCGCTTCGAGCGGCTGCTGGCGGCGTCCGATTAGCCCCAGCCCTCTCTAGACGTCTCCCCGCTCCGGCGGCATCTTCCCCGTCCCCATGTCTGATCTCCAGCACCGCCTAGAAGCCGGCCTTGCCGGGCGCTACACCCTCGAACGCGAACTGGGCCAAGGCGGCATGGCCCTCGTCTTCCTGGCCCGCGACCTCCGCCACGACCGCAAGGTGGCCCTCAAGGTCCTCCGCCCCGAGATTTCCGCCGAGATCGGCGCCGAGCGCTTCCTGCGCGAAATCAAGATGGCCGCGGGGCTCACCCATCCTCACATCCTCCCCGTGTACGACTCGGGACAAGCGGACGGGCTGCTGTTCTATGTGATGCCCAACATGGAAGGCCGCTCGCTGCGGGAGCGGCTCGAGGCCGAGAAGCAATTGCCGCTCGACGAGGCACTGCGCATAACCCGCGAGGTCGCCACCGCGCTCGACTATGCCCACCGGAATCGGGTGATTCACCGCGACATCAAGCCGGAGAACATCCTGTTCCAGGAAGGCAACGCCATGGTGGCGGACTTCGGCATCGGCAAAGCCCTGAGCGGTTCCGCGGGCGTCACGCAGACCGGGCTCGCCGTGGGAACCCCGGCCTACATGAGTCCGGAACAAGCCATGGGTGAGCAGGAGATCGACGGCAAGAGCGACATCTACAGCCTGGGCTGCGTCCTCTACGAAATGCTCACCGGCGAGGTGCCGTTCACTGGCCCCACGCCCCAGGCCATCATGACCAAACGGTTCGTCTCCCCGGTTCCCCACGTCAAGGCGATGCGCGACGTGCCCGAAGGACTTGACCAGGTAGTGACGCGTAGCCTCGCCCGGGCGTCGGTCGACCGCTTTGCCACCGCGGGCCAGTTCGCCGAGGCGCTGCGGCCGGTCGAGACCGGACAGCGCACGCGGCCGGACGTGTCCAAGAGCGCTCCCGCCGCAAAGGCGATCGCCGTTCTGCCCCTCGTCAACATGAGCGCCGATCCCGAAAACGAGTACTTCAGCGACGGAATGACCGAGGAAATCATCGGTGCCCTTTCCAAAGTGCCGGGGCTGCAGGTCGCCTCGCGCACCTCCTGCTTCTCCTTCAAGGGGAAGGAGGTCGACATCCGCCAGGTCGGCGAGAAGCTCGGAGTGGGCTCAGTCCTCACCGGCAGCGTGCGCAAGATCGGGAACCGGATCCGGATCACCGCCCAGCTGGTCAACGTGGAGACCGGCTACCACCTCTGGTCCGAGACCTACGATCGCCAGCTCGAGGACGTTTTCGCCATCCAGGACGAGCTCTCCCGCGCCATCGTCGATGCCCTCAAGCTCCGGCTCGCCAGCGAGAGTGACCAGCTGGTGGTACCCACCAAGAACCTCGAGGCTTACAATCTCTACCTGAAGGGCCGCTTCTTTTTCAACCGGTTCACCGAGCCGGGGCTCCGCAAGAGTCTCGATTTCTTCCAGCACGTGTTGCTGCAGGAGCCGGGCTACGCGCGGGCCTACGCCGGCATCGCTGATTGCTGGTGCTCCCTGGCCGACGATTGGGTCGCGCCGGACGACGCCTATCCCCGTGCCAAGGCCGCTGCGCAGCGCGCGCTGCAGCACGACCCCAATTTGGCCGAGGCGATGACCTCGCTCGGCAAGGTGCTCTGCTGGTACGAGTGGGACTTCGCCGGAGCCGAGCAGCAACTGCGTCGCGCTGTGTCGCTCAACCCCAATTATGCGGAAGCGCATTGGACCTTCGGGAGCGTGCTCCCCGGCGTCGGCTCGCTGGGCGAAGCCGTCGAAGAAATGCGCCGGGCACTCACGCTGGATCCGCTGTATCCCCAATACAGCCGGTGGTTAGGCCGCTTCCTGCTCTACGCCGGCGACTACGAGGGGGCGATCGCTCAGAGCCACAAGACCATGGAATTGAACGCCGAATACTTCCAGGCCTACCTCGATGTCGGCTCGGCCTGTTTGGCGCAGGGGCGGCCCGAGCAGGCGCTCGAATGGTACCGCCGGGGGCAGGGGCTGGAGTCGAGCGTGCGTTCCTACGACGCCTTCATCGCGAGGGCGCTGGCGCCGCTCGGGCGATTGGAAGAGGCCGAGGAGATTCTCAAACGGCTGGAAGAGGAGTCGCGGCAGCATTACGTGCGAGCCGAGGTCCTGGCGATGGGGTACGCGGCGGTGGGGGACTTCGACAAGGCTTTCGCCTCGCTCGAGCGGGCCTTCCAGGCGCGATCGGCGGGGCTGATCTATCTCCATGTCGACCCCGGCTACGAGCCGCTGAAGAGCGACTCCCGCTATGAAGCCCTGGTGGCCCGGATCGGATTGAGATAACTCCCGGTTTTTTTATTAGGCTTCGCCGCGTGCCTCACCGAGAACCGTGGTACGTCCTCCTCCGATAACGATGAAGTCAAATTTCCTCCGCCGGTTTCGCCGCCCTCGCCCCTCGGTGCTGAGCACCGAGTATCGGCTCGCCGGGCCGATCCGGGGCGAGCTGCTCGGCGTCGAGCACCTGGCGGAGCGGGCCCGGAGCCTGTCCGCGCGGCAGCGGCTGGCCGGGGCACGGCGGGGCCCCAGACCCGCGCGACTGCTCAATCGGCTCGACGCGACGCGTGGCATTCTCGCGAGCGCCCATGCCCGGCTCTCCACCGCCTCGCTGCAGGGCAGCGACATCGGTCCCGCGGGCGAATGGCTGCTCGACAACTATTACGTCGTGCAGGAGCACGTGCGCGAAGTGCACGAGAGCCTCCCGCGCGACTACTACCGCGAGCTGCCCGAGCTGGCCGGCGGGCCCCTCGCCGGATATCCGCGGGTCTACGAGCTGGTCATCACCCTGATCTCGCACACCGAGGGGCGGCTCGACGCCGACAACGTCGACCGGTTCGTCGCCGCGTTCCAGGAGCGCACCGCGCTCTCGATCGGGGAGCTCTGGGCCGTCCCGGCAATGCTGCGGCTGGGGCTGCTGGAGAGCATCCGCCGCATGGCGCTGCGCAGCG
>DASYPD010000162.1:0-4307 GCA_036007005.1 Gemmatimonadales bacterium | reverse complement strand
GATCCGCAGGTCCGGGTCCGAACCATGATCCGCTTGAGCGTTTTGGGGCAAGTGGGAAAGCCGGGGTTTTACCAGATTGCGGCAGACATGCTCGCCTCGGACGCCTTCATGACGGCAGGTGGTCCGGCGGGAGGCGCCAATCCGAACAAAGCCTGGGTCAAGCGGGGCGGCCAGGAAATCTGGCCCAAAGATGCCTTCCGGGATGCCTTGCGGCAGGGGTTGACGCTCGATCAGCTCAACTTGCGGGCGGGAGACGCATTGTATCTCGACCCGAAGAATATCCATTTCAACCCGCTCACCATCATTTACACAGTTAGTGCGGTGTCCAGCTCAATCTTCTTGCTCCACCGGATAGGCATCTTCTAAACCGAGTGCGCGGGCAGGTGACGCGTATGACCATGCCGATGGAAGGAACCAAATCCGATAAGGCGCCTTCACCTCGGCGACGCCACCTCCAGCTACTGCGGGACGGGGCGGAGGCCGCGGCTCCGCTAGTCGAAAGCGGGGCACGCCGCGTCTTGAACGTGCTGGTGGCGCTGCTCGGAATCTTGCTCACCTTTCCGCTCTGGATCCTGATCGGCATCGCGATCAAGTTGACTTCGCGGGGTCCGATCTTCTACGATCAGACCCGGATCGGGCTGGATCAGCGCGGGACGGGGATCCGCAGCAATGATCCGCGGCGCAAGCAGGATCTGGGCGGGAGGCCTTTCCGGATCTATAAGTTCCGCACGATGCGGATCGATGCCGAGCACGCCACCGGCGCGGTGTGGGCCGCGACCAATGACGGTCGGGCTACGCCGCTGGGCCGCGTCCTGCGCCAGTATCGGCTCGATGAATTACCCCAATTGATCAATGTGCTGAAGGGTGATATGAACGTAGTCGGGCCGCGGCCGGAGCGTCCCAGCATCGTCGCTAATCTTCGCGAGGAGATTCCGAACTACCAGGTTCGCCAACGGGTGCGGCCGGGAATCACGGGTCACGCCCAGGTCAATCTCCAGTACGATGCGAGCCTGGACGACGTGAGGCAGAAGGTCGGCTACGACCTCGAGTACATTACCCGGCAGAGCTTCTGGGCGGACCTCAAGATCATGGCTGCGACGATTCCCGTTATGCTCTTCCGTCGGGGAGCTCGTTAGCGCGATGACCTCGGTTCCCGCGAGCGCCGCCGAGCGGGCCACTGTGGCGCCCTCCCGGATCCAACCCGCGCTCGTCCTTACCGCTGTCTGCTTCGCAATTCTGTTTGCCAAGCCGGCGGTATTGCTCGTCAAGGATTGGTGGACCAATCCCGAAGCCGGCCACGGTTTGCTGCTGGCGCCCGTGGCGATTTGGCTGGCTTGGAAAAAGGGCTTGCTGCCGTCCTTCCGCCCCGCACCGATCCTGGGGCTTGCTCTCTTGGTGCTCGCGATCCTGCTGCGCGGCGTTGCCGACCTGGCGGCGGAGCTGTTTAGCATGCGAGCCTCGCTGGTGCTCGCCGCGGTTGCACTGATCATCTACTTCCGGGGAGTGCGCCAGGCGACGGCATGGTGGCTGCCCATCGCGCTGCTGGCGCTTTCCATCCCCCTGCCCGAACTCATTACCAGCGCCCTCGCCCTGCCCTTGCAGTTCAAGGCGTCGGCCCTGGGCACCAAGCTACTGGAATGGCGCGGTGTGCCCGTGCTCCTCTCCGGCAACGTCATTCACCTTCCGGGACATCAACTCTTCGTCACGGAGGCGTGCAGCGGGCTGCGCTCCCTGAGCGCGCTGCTCAGTCTGGCGGTGCTGATGGGAGGGCTCTGGTTCCGGCACCCCCTCACCCGCGTGCTGTTGATTGTGGTAGCCATTCCTGTCGCCATCCTCCTCAATGGAGTCCGCGTCTTCCTCACCGGCTTCCTGGTCTATTTTGTGGACCCGAAGTTGGGCGAAGGGTTCATGCATCTCACCGAAGGGTGGCTGCTCTTTCTTGTCTCGCTCAGCTTGATCGGGATGACGGCCCTGCTCTTCCGCTTCTTCGAACGGCGCATGCTCCCTTCCGGAGCCCCGGCAGCCACCAATGTCGCCTAGCGGGCGCCGCTGGCTGCCGGCCATTGCTCTCGCGGCGGGGTGCGGATTCCTCCTGCTGTCCCAGCGGCAACAGGCGGTACCGCTCGTGGTACCGCTGGCAGAGATGCCCCGGAGCCTGCAGGGCCTCGCTGGGCGCGACATTCCGATCTCACCGGAAGAGCAGCGCATCGCAGGGATGTCCAGCTTCGTGTTACGATTCTACGGCAATCCGGCTGCGTTTTCGGTATATGTCGGCTACTATGAGACCCAGAGCCAGGGACGCAGCATCCATTCCCCCAAGAATTGCCTTCCTGGCGCCGGATGGGAGCCACTCTCTAACGGCACCGTAATGCTCAACTCATCGAGCGGTCCGCAGCGGGTGAACCGCTACCTGCTGGCGAACGGCAATGCCACTGCCCTGGTATACTATTGGTATCAGGGTCGCGGGCGGGTTCAGGCGAATGAATACAGCGTGAAATGGGACCTGCTACGGGACAAGGCGGTGCGAGGCCGAAGCGAGGAAGCCCTGGTGCGTATCGTCGTCCCGATCGAAGGCAACGACGTCGCGGCCGCCGATAGCAAGGCCGCCCGGCTCGGCGCGCAGCTAGTTGATGAGGTCCAGAAGCACCTGCCAGAATTTCCCGGTCGCCCGATGGCCGGTGGATAAACTCGGGGGCCTTCCTCGAAACCTGGGAGATTTCGTGCGACCTCCTCCATCCGATGCGCGCCGAGCGATTGCGTTGCTCTATGTGACCGGGGCAATCGTCAGTCTCGAGCAGCTGGCGGAGATCCTGGCCCTCATCTACCCCTTTCATTCCAGCGTTGCCAGCTGGAGGTTCGGCCTGCTCGGCATCACGGTGAGCCGCACCGCAAGTTTCGCCCTGGCCGATGCGATGATTCTGGGAGCGGCAATTCTGTTGGAACACCGGATCTTTTTGCGTCTCGCCGGCATCGTTCATCTGCTGGTCGCGGTGCTTCTCGTGCCGATCATGGGGATGTACAGTCTCGATGTACTGGTTCTCCGGCGAGCTCTCAAGCCGGAATTCGTCCGCGGATTCGATCTGACTGGTATTCGAACTCTGCTAACCTGCGGCATCGCGATTCTGGCCGGCGTTCTCGTTTTCTGGTCCACCCATCGCATGAAGGCGCCACCCAGCGACAGACTCGCTGCCTCGCACGACCTGCTGCTGCCGCAACTCCCGGCGAAGCAGCTCGAATGAGCCTGGCTCCCGAAGCCCTGCTCCGGCGCCTGGCCATCGTCCTGGGGTTGGTCGTTCTGATCAACGTCATCATCGAGGCGGTGCTGTCGCTCGTGGTGGGGAATCCAATCCAGCCTCCTTTCTCTACTCCACAGACGAGATTCCAGCTGGTGACCGCCGTGATTCCCCGCCTGGTCGAAATCGTGGGCGGGTTAGGTCTGCTTGTGGCTGGCTACTGGAATGGCGAAAAACAGGCAACCGAACGGACGCTCGGCTGGTCCTTCGTGCTCGGGGCGGGGCTTCTTCTGCTTCCCCTCATTCTGCTGGTGACCGCCTTCCGTGCCCCCCATGCTCAGATGCCTCCCGCCGGTCTGTTGCGGTTTCAGGTGCAGTTCGTTCGCGGGCTGGTCTTTTATCTGACGGTTTCCGGCGTGCTGCTCGCCTGGGGCAGGTTGTTGCTCGCCAACAGCAAGGCTCCACGAGGGATGCTCACGGCAGCCTGAGGGGAATCCCCTTGCCTTGCGGAACGACGGGCGGCGCACAACCCAAAGCCCCCGCACTCTCACGAGCCGCGGGGGCTTTGACCGAGCAGCCTTGCTTGAAGCGCTGACTAACGCGTCCGCTTCCGGCGGCGCAGCGCGCCCACACCCGCGAGTGCCACCAGGCCGGTGGCGAGCAGGCCCATGGTACCCGGCTCCGGAGCTACGAAAGTCCCGTTGAACGTGTTGTCCGTTTCGATCCCCTGGACGACGTAGCCACCGATCCCGGGGGTGAACCGCGCCCAGCGCTTGCCGTAGTCCGTGGGCGAAAGGTTAGTGGTGTAGATCGCTGGGACTATACCGCTGGAGGTCCCGGAATAGTCACTGCAGCCGGCGAACCCCGTCCCGTTGGCATTCCCGGTGTCACACACCTGAAAGAACCAGGTCTCGCCGTTGGTCAAGGAGGCCAGCGTCACCGAGAGGAAGGCACTGCCGGGAGTGATGAGGTTCAGGTCCAGGATGAGCCACTGGGACCCATTCTGGGTACCGGCGTTCCAGTCGTCGCCGATCTCACCGACATAACTGTTCGAGGTAGGGGTGTCGTTGTAGC
>DASYPD010000161.1:0-3930 GCA_036007005.1 Gemmatimonadales bacterium | reverse complement strand
GGCAAGGACAACGCCGACGCGAGCGCCACGTGGCGGCTGGCAGCCATGGGAAGCGTGACGGGCGGATACTCCTTCGAGCGTTGGGAGCGCAACGCGCCGGTCCGCAATACCCGACATACCAACGAACACGCCGCGCGCGTGGCGCTCAACCTCGATCCGCTCGATTGGCTGACGCTCAGGGGCTCGGTGGTGGCGAGCCGGCGGCGTATCGTCGGCGAATATCTCGCGGTGACCGAAGACCAGCTGCCGACGCTGCGGCGCTTTGACCAGGCGAACCGCAACCGCACGCGCTGGGAGGTCCAGGCGGGGCTGCTGCCGATCGAGGCGCTCAGTGTCGTCGGCGTTTTCGGCGGGAGCCGGTCGAACTACCCGGACTCGGAATTCGGGTTGCAGCTCGAGCGAAGCAGACTCGCCGGCGGCGAGGCGGAGTGGAGCCCGGCCAAGGGAGTGAGCCTGGGAGTGAACTACACCAGAGAGGTATTCAAGAGCCGGCAGCGCTCGAAATACCGTGAGCCGACTCAGCTCAACAACCCCAGCTACGACTGGGTGTCCAACAACAACGACTTCATCGACACCTTTGGAGCGAGCGTCACCGCCGAGCTGCTGCCCGGCCGCCTCGAGGTGGGAGGGATCCTAGAGCTTTCCCAAGCGCGGCTCAAGAACCTGGCGTTCAATCCCCTCCCTCCCAGCGGGGGCAGCGCGACGCAAAACGCGAGCGCTCGGGCCAGTGACTGGCCGGACATCACGCAGAGTGGCTGCCCGCCTCGGCCTACGCGCAATACCGGCTACGGGCCGAGTGGTTCGCGACGGCCCGCTTCAGCTACGACCGGTTCAACAAACACGACTTCCGCACCGATGGGCTCAATCCCGCGACCGGCGCGGATATCTTCCTGGGGAACGACTATCGCGATTACAACGCCCAGTTTCTCTCGCTGACGATCAGCTACCGTCCCCGGTGGCTGGGAGTAGGCCGGCCCGCGTTGTAAAACCTTAGTTCACACTGTCACCAGCGGGATCCGTCCCAGTGACGTTACCTCAGGAGGTGCTCTGGGGAAAAACAGGCTATTGAAGCAGCTTCTCATATCAGGCGCGAGGTACCCCCCCCCAACCCTTTCAGGAGGGAGCCGATAGCTGGCGTTTCTTATAAGGACCTCTGGGGCCACGGGGTCTGGGAAGACCCAACAGGCCCTGCCGGCAGATCTGCGCGGCGAGCTGATGAGCCTGCTCGGGGGTGAAGTAACCCGCTTGCCGCCGCGCCTCCAGCTCCTCCAGTCTGAGATCGGTATCGCGCCTGAGCTTCAAGCGGCGAAGCTTGGGGTCCACAGTCCAGCCGAACAGTATGTGGAGGCTCCGTTCGACGCCCACGCCGGCCAGACCGGAAAAAGGGAGAATGAGCCCCTGGATCCAGAGGGGCGGCCGCAGGGACGGCGGGGCCAGATAATGGATGGCTGCAATGAGCGCGATCCCGACCGCCAATCCCAGCACTCCACCCAAGGGCAGCGAGCTGGCCTTCTGGGTGAGCGATGCGGCCGAGTCGAGAACCGAGGACGGCAGGTCCGACAGGGCCGCCGGCTTGGTCAGGGGAGCAGCATGGTGCAGAACACAGGGGCCTCCAGCACAGGTTGGCTTCCCCACGAAGCATCAGAGGTGCCAGAGTCCTAACCCGCACACCTGTCATCCTCCCCGGGAGTGGAAGATTCGGAGGGACAAGGAGATGCACTCTTGCGACAGGGAGAATGACCAAGCGGCAATGCCGGACGGGCAGGACCGCGTCGCGTCAGGTGTCCAAGAATGAGGAGAACGAAGGCTGGAATTGGGGACAGCTTGGGCGCCATCAGCGTGTCATTGGGCGCCATTGAGCGTACATTGGGGGCTATTCGGGGCGCATTAGACGCCACTTAGAGACCGTATTGGGCATGACCACCCTGGCGCAGGCGGGAAGGCCGATGACCGAGAGCAGCCAACCCGAGGTCCCGGAGCCCCGCCGTCGGCGACCGAGCGGCATGATGATCCTGGTGCTGCTCGCGACCTTATATACACTGTATTTCGCGCGGGATTTCCTGCTGAGCCCCGCGGTGCGCCTGCTGCACCGGCTGCACCTCCCCCGGCCGCTGGGCAGCGCCCTGGTGGTGCTCAGCCTGATCGGGCTGGGTGGCTTCGGGGTGTATCAGATGGCCGGGCCAGTGCAAAGCTGGACCGCCAAGGCGCCGGCGGCGATCGAGTCAGCGCGGGAGGCGCTGGCCAAGCTGCTCCGGCCGTTCGAGCGGGTGAAGAAGACCGCGGAGCAAGTCGAGAGCGCAACCGCCGTGTCGACTTCACCCAAGGCGCCGGTGGTGGTGATCCAGGGGCCGAGCATCTTCTCGCGGGTGTTCGGCTCGACGCAGCGGTTTCTCTTCGCGCTCATCGAGACGCTGATCCTGCTCTTCTTCCTGCTGGCGGCGGGCGACCTCTTCCTCCACAAACTGATCAAGGTACTGCCGCACCTGCAGGACAAGCTCAAGGCGATCCGGATCGCGCGGGAAGTCGAGAGCTCGGTCTCGACCTATCTCGCCACGATTGCCGCGCTCAACATCGTCGAAGGCCTGGTGGTGGCGGGCGCGCTAGCGCTGCTCGGCATGCCGAGCCCGCTGCTGTGGGGCGCGCTGGTGGCGGCGTTCGAGTTCATTCCGTATCTCGGCGCGTTCAGCATCGTGGTGATCCTGGCGATCGCCGCGCTGGGCAGCTATCCGAGCGTGGGCCGGGCGCTCATGGTACCGGGCGCGTTCGTGTTGATCAACATGCTGCAGGTGAACGTGGTGAGCCCGCTCCTGCTGGGGCACCGGCTGGAGCTCAATCCGGTCGCGGTTTTTATCGGGCTCGCCTTCTGGTTCTGGATCTGGGGAATACCGGGAGCGTTCATCGGGGTACCGCTCCTTGCGGTGCTCAAGATCTGCTGCGATCACATCGAGGCGCTGGCGCCGGTGGGAGAGTTTCTGGGACGCAAGGAAGCGGCGGCGGTGCCTTGACGGGGCTGGAGCCGGCCGGTACGTTCGCGGACTCATCCTTAAGGAGGGTATATGAGGGCGCGCCCGCTGGTCCTGGTTGGGGTGGCGGTAGGCGCAGTGGCGGCATGCGGAGGCGATTCGACCGGCCCGAGCCTTCCCGACATCGTGGGAACCTGGAACGCCACCAAGCTGGAGTTCGTCAGTAAGGCGAACGCCGCCACCAAGGCCGACGTCGTGGCTCTGGGCGCCACGGTGCACCTGGTCATCGCGGCCAACAACACTTTTACTTCCACCCTCACCCCCCCGGGGCAACCGCCGGACGTGGGCAACGGGACCTACGTCGAGACGGCCACGACCCTGACCGTCACGACTACGAGCGATACCCCTCCCGAGATACTGGTCTTCTCGATGGTCCTGAGCGGGACCACGTTGACTCTGACGGGCGCAAGCAGCACGTTCGACTTCGGCAGCGGGCCTGTGCCGGTTTTTGTCAACCTGACCCTGACGAAGCAGTAGCGGCGAGCCTGAACACCTTGTCGTGTCGCCGGGCCCGCCCGATCACCTTGATGGCGATCTCCTGGCCAGCGCGGGCGCGCTCGACCTTCTGGTGGTCCACCTCCATCGAGCTGACGCTCTCGCTGAAATCCGTGGTGTGGCCGTGAAACCGCAGCGTGTCGCCGATGGCGATCTCTCCCGCGGTCAGCTGGACGACCGCGACCTGGGGCTGGTCGAAGTAGTGGGTGACGATCCCGATCTCCTGGTCCGGCATGGTGTGGCTCCTCTCTCTACAGGGTCCGCGCTCCTTTCATCGCGCTGATCTGGCCATACACGGTGGCTCCGCTGGCGAGCTCGACCTCGGTGGCCGCCAGGGTAGCCGGCTGCTCCGCACTTCCTACCACCGCATCCCGTCCCAGCCGGATCTTTTCCTCCGCGATGGCCGGCCCCA
>DASYPD010000160.1:0-1830 GCA_036007005.1 Gemmatimonadales bacterium | reverse complement strand
GTCGGCCGCAACGGAATGCACAAGTACAACAATCAGGACCACTCGATGCTGACCGCCATGATGGCGGTGTGGAACATGCAAGGCGCCTCGCACGACATCTGGTCCGTCAATACCGACTTCGAATACCACGAAGAACAACGGCTCGAGCCGCCCGCCACCCCGCGCGCCGCGGTTGCGTCAGAGTAATCAGGATGCGTATCGGCGTGGACGCGACCTGCTGGGCCAATGAGCGAGGCTACGGGCGCTTCACGCGCGAGCTGGTGAGCGCCATGGTCGAGCAGGCTCCGGCCGATGAATTCGTATGCTTTCTCGACGAGCGGGCGCGCGCGCGCTTCGCGCTCGCGGGACCCAACGTCGTGCCGGTCGTGGTGCGGCAACGCGTGTCGCCCACCCAGGCCGCGAGTGCAGACTCCTCCCGTTCCCTCGGCGACATGCTGCGCTTAACGCGAGCGGTCCGCCGCGCACGCCCCGCGGTGTTCTTTTCGCCGAGCGTATACACCTATTTCCCGCTCCCCCCGGGGTTGCCGGCCGTGGTGACCATCCACGATGCGATCGCAGAGCGGTTTCCCGAGCTGACTCTCCCCAGCCGTCGCGCGAGGCTCTTCTGGAACGCCAAAGTGGCGCTGGCCCTGCGCCAGGCCCGGCTGGTTCTGACCGTATCGGATTACGCCGCGCGCGAAGTGGCGGCGGTTCACCGGATCCCCGCCGCGCGATTGCGCGTGGCGCTCGAAGCGCCGGCTGCCGCGTATCGTCCCAGCGAGAATCCCGCGGAGGTCGCGGCCGCGGCCGCCGCCGCGGGAATCCCCGCCGGTGCCCGGTGGCTGGTGTACGTGGGCGGGTTCAACCCGCACAAGCACCTCGACATCCTGGTCCGAGCCCACGGCAGCATCGCCAGCCGGTTGGCTGACCCGCCGTTTCTGCTGCTCGTCGGGGCGCTCGAGGGCGACGTGTTCCATGGCGCTCAGGCCGCCATTCGGGCGGCAATCGCCCAAGCCGGCACTGAGCCCCTGATCCGCTGGACCGGTTTCGTGCCCGATGAAGTACTGCGCCACCTGCTCTCCGGAGCCGTGGCGCTCGCGCTGCCCTCCGCCTCGGAAGGCTTCGGACTTCCGGCGATCGAGGCCGCGGCGTGCGGAACGCCGGTAGTGGCCACCACCGCGAGCCCCCTGCCCCAGCTGCTCGAAGGCGGCGGGCTATTCGTTGCTCCGGGCGACGCCGACGCCCTTACGGGCGCTCTGCTCCAGTTGCTTTCCGACGAGCCGGCGCGGCGCGCGCTCGGGGCGATGGCGCGCCGTCGCGCCCTCGCTTTGAGCTGGGAAGCCGGAGCGAAGAGCGCACTCGCCGCGCTGCACGAGGCCGCGGCATGAACCCGCTCCGCTTCTGCTTTCTGACCACCTTCTATCCGCCGTACAACTTCGGCGGCGATGGCATCGCGGTGCAACGACTGGCGCGCGGGTTAGTCGGCGCGGGCCATCACGTCACCGTCGTCCACGATGTCGATGCCTACACCGCGCTGAACCGCACGCCGGTGCCGCCGGCCGCTCCCGAAATCTCCGGTCTCGAGGCTATTCCGTTGCGCAGCGGATTCGGCGCGCTTTCTCCCCTGCTGACGCAGCAACTCGGCCGGCCCGTGCTCAACGCCCGCAGAATCGCCGCCGTCTTGAGCGGGGGACAGTTCGATGTGATCAACTATCACAATGTCTCCCTCCTCGGGGGACCGGGGCTGCTCGGCTACGGCACGGCGCTGAAGCTCTACGTGGCACACGAGCATTGGCTGGTCTGCCCCACCCATGTGCTCTGGCGACACCGTCGTGAGCCGTGCACCGGGCG
>DASYPD010000159.1:0-4185 GCA_036007005.1 Gemmatimonadales bacterium | reverse complement strand
TGGCGCGGAGCCGATTCCAATACGCGGCCGGAAGCGGGTGCCCATTGCGCTCACAGACGGCTCCGCCATAACTGAAAAACTCGGTGACCAGGCGGTGATACCCCAGCGCCGCCTCACAACTCACTCCATCCTGCGACACCTGCAACTCCATCTCGCGGCGAAGGATCCGCGCGCCGCGCGCGAGCCAGCGCCGCCCAGCTGGATCCTCCCGGAACAGCGCACCCACGTAGACCAGACCGACCGCATTCGAGATGAAGTGATTGCCGCGATAAAGCGGATGCCACTCCAGGTGACGGTCGACGAAATGGGCCGTCACCCGCAAGTTCGCGAGCAGCCGACTCCAGAACTCGGAAGGGAGATTCTCCGCCTCGGCGAAGAGACTCGTGGCAATCACCCAGTTTGCCGCCCGGATGGCGGCGTCCATGGGTGAGCGCCAGTTGGGTCCCCGTCCTACCGGGTTGGTCTCGAGCCAGGATTCAACATGTTCCCGAAAGGTCCTGGCAAAGCGCGCTTCACCCGTCCGCCAGAACGCCTTTGCCAGGACGACGAAATGGTAGCTCCGGGAGAGCTCCCATACCGTGCGGATGTCGCTGCCATCACCGCGGACGAGCGGGATCTGACTAGAACGCTCGAGGGGCCACTCGACTCCGCTGTACAGGTCCCGCCGCCAGGCCGGCGGACTCCCAACCGACTCCGCTGCCCCCAGCAAACTCCAACGCCCCGCCACCACGGCTTCCGCCCAAGCCTGATCTTCCGGCGAGCAGGATCGTCTGGCCCAGCGGCGAGCGCTCGCGGGCCTCAGCCACAAGCGTCCCGCCCCTTCGCGACCAAGCCAGGAGGGCATCGTCTGCTCCGCGAGGAAACCCGCTTCCAAGCGCCGACGCTCAGAGGACTCGAAGCGCGCCAGCCCTCCCTGCTCATCCCCGGCGAGGCGAGCACGTTGCAACAAGCGATAGCCAATCAGAGGGAGGAGCGAGAGGGTGCCGCGCAGCCTCATGCCGGGTCGATCCACCGATCGTACCAGGCGCACAGGTTGATGAGGTTCCAGAGCCGGAACGCGGCGTCGATCGAGGTGCTCTGGTGTCGCCTCAGGAGCTCGCGGATCCGCGCCAGGTCGAATAACCCGCGGCGGTGCAGGCGAGAATCCAGGATCAGGTGCTCACCCCAGCTCTGGAGGGGCTCCTCGCGCAGCCAGCGGGACAGGGGGACGTCAAAGCCGATCTTCCGGCGGGTAATGAACTTGGAGGGGACGATGCCGCTCGCCACCTTCTTGAGAATGCGCTTCGAGATTCCCCCGCCGGTCTTGAGCACGGGCGGCAGCTGGAACGCCAATTCCACGATCCGATGGTCGAGGTAGGGGACCCGCGCCTCGACCGAATTGAGCATGGTCATCTTGTCCACCCGCATCAGCAGCAGCTCCGGAAGCCGTATCGCGAGGTCCTGATAGGCCATCGCGGACAGAATGTCCGGAGCTCCCGCCATGCGGCCATACTCCTGGAAGCTCTGCCGGGCCAGGGACGCGCTACGCGCGTCCTCCCCGAGGCGCTCGCGGAGTGCGGGAGAGAGCAGGCGCAGCTTCTCGGTGTCCCAGTTCACGATTGCGCCACTCACGAAGATCGGCTCGTCCCGCGCCGCGCGGTGGAAGAGATCGAGCACTTCCCGCAACCCATCGGCCCGGCCCAGCACCAAGCGTGACAGGCCAGCACCCGCGCGGCGCACTGCCGCTGGCAACGCGGCATACGCCCGCCACCAGCGCGCGTGCACGCGCGCATAGCGGACATAGCGGGGATAGCCGGAGAACAGCTCGTCACTGCCTTCCCCGACCTGCACCACGATCACCCCCGCGTCCCGTACGGCCCGCGTCAGCGCCTTGAGGGGCAGACACACCCAATCCGAGAGCGGCTCGTCCTGAGCGTGCACCAGCTCGGGCAGCGCGGTAATCACCTCGCGCGGCTGCAGCACGAGCTCGGTGTGCTCCGAGGAAAACTCCCGCGCGGCGGCTCGGGAGAACTCGCGCTCATCGAAGCCCGGCGCGTCGTCGAAGCCGATGGAGAACGTCCGCACCGGGTGAGCAAGGTGCCGCGAGAGGAGCGCCAGGATCAGGGTGGAATCCAGGCCGCCGCTGAGCAACAGACCATGGGGAACATCCGCCATGGTCTGCTCGACAACGGCTTCGTTGAGCAGCGCAGCAAGCAGTTCTGTTGCGCCGCCTTCGGTGCTGACAGCCGCGCCGAAGGTCCCGGTTGGAAGCAGCGGACTCCACCACCGCTCGAGCTGGATCGAGCCGTCCGAACTCGCCCGGAGGTAGTGACCGGGAGCGAGCTTCTGGATTCCGGCGAACAGCGTCGCCGGAGGCGGAACCGCGGCGTAGCTCAAATACTGGGCGAGCGCGGCCTCATCGAGCTCGGGGACCACATCCGGGTGGGTAAGGATCGCCTTGATCTCGGATGCCCAGATGAGCTGGCCCCCCGCGATCGTGTAATAGAGCGGCTTGATGCCGAGCCGGTCACGCACGAGCAGCAGCTCCGCGCGGTCCGCATCCCACAGCGCGAAGGCAAACATCCCGCGCAGCCGGTCCAGCATCTGTACCCCTTGCTCCTCATAGAGGTGCAGCAGGGTCTCGGTATCTGTATGGGAACGGTAGCGATGGCCCCGGGCTTCGAGACCCGGGCGGTAGCTGGCGTGGTTGTACACCTCACCGTTGTAGGTAATCCAGAGGGAACCGTCTTCGTTGCTCATGGGGCAACGCCCGGCCGGGCTCAAATCCACAATCGAAAGGCGCCGATGACCCAGCGCGACGGCGCCATCGGGTGAGCGATAGGTGCCGCTGTCATCGGGGCCGCGATGCACCATCGTATCGCACATTTTGCGCACGACGGACTCGCAGGCTGCTCGGCCCGAACCGAGGCGCATCACCCCAGCAATGCCGCACATCGCTCAGCTCCGGACGGCGTCGCGGATAGCGAAGGTGGCGAGAGCGACGGAGCGCAGCTGAACGAGCGGAATCGGCAGCGCGGGACCCGTGGTGCAGGCGGCGTGGAAGGCCGCCCACTCATCCCGGTATCCCTTGTCGACCCGGATTCGCCGGCGGGCCCGCACGCCGTGCTTCACGATCTCGACGGCGCGGAAGTCGTCGATCAGCACGATCTCGTCCCCCAGGAAAACCTCGATTCGCTCTTTGGGCAGCGCCGGGTGGCCCAGCGTCGTGTAGAGCAGTTGCGCGAGCGTGCCGTTTCGGAAGCGCAGCTGGACCGAGAAGTTCGCATCGGCGTCCTCCCCTGGTCGCGCCATGGTCTGCAGATCGTCGAGGGGCTGCTCGATAACGGCATGGAGGAAATCCAACATGTGGCAGGCCTCGCCCACCGCGCGGCCGCCTCCCTCCTCCGTCCGGCTCCAATCGGCGGGGCCGCCTCGCGCGGCGTTCACGCGGTATTGGAGCACCGCGGGGGCCGCGTGGGCCGCCAAACGCTCCCGTAGCAGCTTCGTGGCGCGGGAGAAGCGCCGGTTGAACCCCACCAGAAACGGCAAGCCGGCTGACGCTACCGAGTCCAGCAGCGCATCGAGCTCCGCGAGCTCCAGCGCAAGGGGCTTCTCCAGGAAGACTCCTTTGCCGGCCGCCAGCGCCTCCGTGGCGAGATGCGCGTGCTGATCGTGCCGGGTCGCGATGAGCACTGCATCCACATCCTCACGCGCCAGCAGCTCCCGATAGTCGGAGGTGCTCACGGCCGCGCCCGCTTCGCGCGCCGCCACGGCCGAGCTCAAGCCCGAGCGGGTCGCGACACCCGTTACGCTGAAGCGATCGGTCATACGCCGCAGCAGCGGAAAATGCACCGAGCGGGCAAAGGATCCGGCCCCGATCACGCCGAGCCGCACCGTGGCTGCCTTCCCCATTCGTCGCGCCGCCATGGTTCTCGGGCTCGGGGGAGTCTCGACCGGCGCCTCGGGTTCATAGCGAAGGGAGATCGCGAGGGCGGCGGGATCGTTTTCCAGAACCTGGAACGCCGCTTCCGCCTCTCCCATGGTCATGTCATGGGTGACCAGCGGGCGCCACTGCACCTGGCCAGCGCGCAGCAGCTCAAGATATGCCTGCATGTTTCGCCGTTCCGTCCAGCGTACGAATGGGGTGGGATAGTCCAGCCCGCCCTCCTCGTATGCGGGGTCGTAGCGTCCGGGCCCCATCGAGCA
>DASYPD010000158.1:0-4678 GCA_036007005.1 Gemmatimonadales bacterium | reverse complement strand
GACGCCCGACACCCAGATCGCCACTTTCGAGTCGCGATCGGCGAGCGGCCCCCGCGCAAACTGCAGCGGACCCGCGAGGGCCGTCGGCTTGGCTATCGCGGCCGGCGCAAGCTTGTCCTGGAGCCGCTCGGCTTCCCAGCTCTTCTCGTAGGCAGAAGTGAGATCGGCGGAGGCGGCGGCCACGCTTATGCCGGGCTTCCGCTCGACCAGCATCTCCAGCCAGCCCCAATGGTAGTTCTGGTAGAACCGCGGGTTCCACCAGGCGGAGAACGTGGTGATCGGAAGGTACGCCGCCGGCGTGCCATAATCGCTGATGCCGGTGAAATCCCTCGGTGCCACCCCGATGATGGTGCACGACACCGTGCCGAGCATGAGCTGCTGGCCGAGCACGTCGGCCCGGCCGGCGTAGCGGGTCTGCCAGAGCCCGTAGCTCAGCACCGCCACCGGCGCGCCGGCGGGCGTAGTGTCTTCCGCGGGGCCGAAATAGCGGCCCAGCGCGGGAGACGCGTCGAAGAATTCGAAAAAAGTTCCGCTCACCGCGCCGACCAGCATCTCGCGGGTCTCTGCTCCCGTCCCGACTGCGAGCTGCCGGTGGCCGAAGGCGGCGGTGCGCGTAAAGCTCTTGCTCCAGCGGGTCAGGTCGGCGAAACGCGGGTACTCGAAGTTGCGCTCGGTCCTCGGCTTCCCGTTCTGGAGCCAGGTGAGATAGACCCGGTGGGTCCTGCCGGGGTCGCGCAGGTAGGCGGGCGTACGGAAGAGGAGCCGGTCCACGATGCCGAACATCGCGGTGTTGGCGCCGATGCCGAGCGCGAGGGTGAGCACCACCGCAATACTGAACAGCGGCTGGTGACGGATCCCGCGCCAGGCGTAGCGCAGGTCCTGCAGCAGGCTGTCGAGCGCGGCGAGCCCGCGCGCGTCGCGGCTGTCGTCCTTGATGCGCTCCACTCCCCCGAAATCGACTCTCGCGCGGCGCAAGGCGGCTTCACGGGAGAGTCCCGCGCGCTGGTGCTTCTCGGCCTCGCGCTCGAGGTGGTAGCGTAGCTCCTCGTCCAGCTCGCGCTCCAATTCCTTCCGGTGAAGCAGCGCCCGCAGCCGGTAGCGGATCTCGCTCCAGAGCCTGCTCAGCATGGCGGGTTACTCCATCTCCAGCACGAGCGAGACCGCCGCGATGAGCTTTTCCCACGCCGAGGTCTCGAGCTCGAGCTGTTTCCTTCCCGAACGGGTCAGCTCGTAATACTTCGCCTTCCGGTTGTTCTCGGAGGCCCCCCAGGCGGCCTTGATCCAGCCCTGGCGCTCCAGCCGGTGCAGCGCGGGATAGAGCGAGCCTTGCGGAATGGAGAGTGCTGCGCGGGAGACCTGGTGGATCCGCTCCGATACCGCCCAGCCGTGCTGCGGCCCCAGCGAGAGCGCCTTGAGGATCAGGATGTCCAGCGTACCCTGCGGAAGCTCCAGCCGCTCGTCCATGACTCACCCCTTATGCTTCTACAAGAGTATAGCATGATCTGTAGAAGCGCAAGGGGAGTGCTACAGCTTCAGCTTTGCCCCGGTGAGCTGTGCCACCGCCGCCAGCGTCGTCTGCGCCGCGTTGAGCCCCAGCAGAAAATCCTTGTCGGAATAGGTGCCGTACACGTCGGTCGGCTGATGCCACTGCGGGTCCCACCCGCTGCCGATGTCGCGCAGCCGCTCGTTTTCGCGCAGCGAGAGTGCGGCGACCAGATCCTGGAACGGGCCGGAATCGGTATTGCTCATCCGGTCGCCCACATTGGCGGGATAGTCGGTGGCGTAGCGGTCGTTGGCCACCCGGAACAACCAGGCGAGCTTCTGGGCCTCGGCGGCGAACTTCGAGTTGCCGGCGAACTCGATGTTCACGTCGGCCTCGCGGCGCTGCTCCGGGTTGAGCTTGCCATCGGAGCCGGGCATGCCGTGGTCGAAGAGCATCATGTCGTGCTGGATCATGCCCAGCCATTTGGGCTCGGGATACTTGCCGGATCCAGGCGGGTCTTCTTTGCCCTGCAGGTCCTTCCGTTGCTCCACGTAGGCGCGCGCGCCGTTGAGTCCGGTCTCCTCGTTATTCCAGAGCGCGAAGCGGATGGACCGCTCAGTCACCACGTCGGGCGCGCTGAATACCCGCGCGAGCTCCATTACGAGCGCAGTGCCTGAGCCATCGTCGTTGGCCGCCGCGCCGAAGCCGTGCCCATCCATATGTGCGCCGATGAGGTACATCTCTTCCGGATGGGTACCGCCGAGCTTGGTGCAGTACACCTCTTCGCGCGGGCCTGGCGTATCGGGCTGCGCGTTGATCCGCCGCAGCGCCGTATCCGGTTGCAGCTCGGGATTGGTGTTGACGCCGGTGCGTGCCCGGTAGCCCTTCTGCGGCAGTCGGGCCGCCGCCGCCGCTCGCCGCGCCGCCTGCGCCCGCGCTGAGTCCGGAGAAATATTGAGCTGCCGCCCTTTGTACTCGTAGCGGATCCGCTCGGTGTTGCTGCAGCCGTAGCTCTTGAGCTGGGCCTCGATCCAGTCCACCGCGGCGCGGTTCCGATCGGTACCCTGCCGCCGGTCGCCGAACTGGGTGAGGCCCTTGATGGTGCTCTTGTACTTCTCGAGGTCGAGCCGGCCCACCAACGTCTTGATCCCCGAGTCGATGACGGGCGCGGCAGCAGGTTGCGCCGGCGCCCCGGTGACCTGGGCTGCGGCGGGGAGCGCCACCAGGATCAGTGAGAATGCTGAAATCAGGTTCCTGCGCACAGGACCACTCCGGAAATAGTGAGGGTCGGGTTCTCCTCAACCTATCCCGTCCCGGCCGTCGCGCCAATCAGGATTGAGGGCCAGTCCGCGCGCTTCCACATGAGAGCAGCATCCGGCCTTCTGCCTTGCGGGACCACCTTCAGGAGTAGATGCGCACTCCTTACCTTTGCTTGCCGCTCCAAAACAGCGATCGCAGCCTCCAGACTCGACACTGTCGTCGCGTTAGGAACCAAGACGAAGTATGTACCTTGGTCTGGTGCAGTGATCCATGGTGCTCCACCGATCACTGATCCTTGCACGCTATCAATTGCCGCCTGCTTCTCAGCGACGGTAGCGCCGGCGACAAATTCAACGGCCAGAACACGCTTTACGGCAACAGCCTCTGATGTAGTAAGGCTGGAATCTTCGCTGAACGATGATGGTCGAGAATTGGGAGCCGTCGCAGGCACCACAGCAGGTATCCGATTCTCACTCTGCGGTTGCCCGATCATGGCCATGGCAACAAACACTACGCCTGGTTGGCGGTTTATGATCGAGGTTCGAGCTCGCAAAGCCGAATCGTTCGCGATCCCTGGCATGTAAATGAAATAAGTTCCCAACGAGTCGTGGGTCATGTGCGCACCGCCAACGACGATTGCTCCCACGCTGTCGAGCGCGGCACTCTTCTGAGCCGTGCTAGTACCCGGAGCGAAGCGCACGTCTAGCACGCGCCTCATATGTCCGGAAACCCAACTCGAATCATCGCGGAACCACGCCGGCTGCGAGTCCGGCGCCACCGCAGGAACCCGATTCGGTCTCTGGGCTAGGGCCTCGGCCGAATCGGTGAGCACGACTGTCGGCACGGCCGCACCTGCCAGATCGGTTGGAGCGGGCATCGCGCAACCTCCGATGCACCCCATGAACAGGAATGCCAATTCCCACATGGGTCTAGCCTTTGAGAAAGGTCCCGTGCTGCAGCTCATCGTACGCCTGCTGAAGCTGCTCCTGCGTGTTCATCACGATCGGGCCGTACCAGGCTACCGGCTCCTTGAGTGGCTCTCCCGAAACCAGCAGGAACCGGATCCCCTCCTCGCCGGCCTGCACCGTCACCTCATCGCCGCGGTCGAACAGAACCAGCGAGCGGTTGTCAGCCTCTTCGGCCAGCGAGGCATCGGCCCAGCCCACTCCTTCGGTAGGCACCGCGAGCGGCGCCGACGCGTTGCAGAACTTCCCCGAGCCCGCGAATACGTAGGCAAAGGCGTTGCGGGTCGTCTCGACCGGCAGCGTCTTGCGCTTGCCGGGTGGCACCCACACATCCACATAAATGGGATCCGCGGCGATCCCCTCCACCGGGCCGCGCTGGCCCCAGAAGTTTCCGCACACGATGCGCGCGCTGCTGCCGTCGTCTTCCGTCACCAGGGGGATTTCCGGTTGCTTGACCTCCTGGTAGCGCGGCGGCGTCATCTTGAGGTTGGCGGGCAGGTTGGCCCAGAGCTGGAAGCCGTGCATGCGGCCCTCGTGGTCACCCTTGGGCATTTCCTGATGGATGATGCCGCTGCCGGCGGTCATCCACTGCACGTCCCCCGCGGCGATGGCGCCCTGATTGCCCATGCTGTCGCCGTGTTCCACGGTGCCCGCGAGCACGTAGGTGATCGTCTCGATGCCCCGGTGCGGATGCCAGGGAAAACCGGCGAGGTAGTGCTCCGGCAGATCGTTGCGGAAATCGTCGAGCAGCAGGAAGGGATCGAAGTCCCCCGTGTTACCGAAGCCGAAGGCGCGTCGCAGATGCACGCCCGCACCCTCGAGAGTCGGTTTGGACTTGATGAGCCGCTTGACCGGCCTGATCGACATACTCGTGCCCCCCCCGCTAGTTCCCTGGTTCTGACCCCAACGCCCGCTTGAGCAGCGCGATCTGGCCGCAATGATACGCGTCGTGCTCGCCCAGTCCCGCGAT
>DASYPD010000157.1:0-1521 GCA_036007005.1 Gemmatimonadales bacterium | reverse complement strand
CTCCATGACGACCCTTGAGCTTTCGAAGCTTCCGCCTACCATCAGCATCGAAGAGGCGGCGCTCATACTGGGAATCAGCCGCTCGGCGGCCTACCGGGCGGCGAAGGCCGGACAACTGGTTACCTTCCGAGTGGGCCGCAGGCGGCTCGTCCCTACCGCCCCTCTACTGCGGATGCTTGGTCAATGAGAGGCAGCGTCTATAAGCGCGGGTCCACCTGGACCTGGCATGTCGACATCGGCATTGACCCGGTCACCGGCAAGCGCCGGCAGCAGACCAAGGGTGGGTTCAAGACCAAGCGGGAGTGCTAGGCGGCCCTTAACGATGTGCTGGCCGCTCTACGGGCAGGCGTGCTCGTCAAGCCGTCCAAACGTACCCTCGAGAGCTTCCTAGTCGGCGAGTGGTTGCCGGCCCTGCGTAACCTCCGGCCGTCGACCCTCTCGAACTACCGCACCCATATCCGCACCTGCGTGCTCCCGGCACTCGGTCCGATCCCGCTCCAGCAGCTCTCCCCTGCCCAGCTCAACGCCTTCTATCAGGCGCTCCTCGTCGGCGGCCGGCTCAGGGACGGCCATGGGATGGCGCCCAAGACCGTCCAGAACGTCCACGCGATCCTCCATCGCGCCCTCAAGGACGCCATGCGCTGGGGTTATGTCGCTCGCAACGTCGTCGACGCGGTTGACCCGCCGAAGGGCCTACCGGCCGAACGGCAGGTCTGGACGCCCCAGCAACTCCGCGCGTTCCTCCATCACGTGCGTGACGACCGCCTTTACGCCGCCTGGCTGCTTGTGGCCACGACCGGGTTACGCCGGGCCGAGCTCGCCGGGCTGCGTTGGGTCGACGTTGATCTTGACGCCGGCCGGGTCTCGCCCCGCCGCCCGCGGGTGGTGGTCGACTACGCTGTCGTCGAGTCCGACGCCAAGACGCCCAAGGGCCGCCGGTCGCTGGCGCTTGATCCGGTGACGCTCGCCGCGCTCAACGCCCACCAAGCCCGTCAGGCCGAGGAGAAGGCGATCGTGGGCCCGGGCTATCAGGACTCCGGGCTCGTCTGCACCATGCCCGACGGCTCGCCGATCCATCCGCAGCGGATCTCCGCCTGGTTCGTGCAGCACACCCGCTTGGCCGGGCTGCCGAGGATCCGACTGCACGATGTCCGGCACAGTTACGCCACCGCCGCGCTGGCGGCGGGCGTCCCTCCCAAGGTGATCAGCCAACGCCTCGGGCACGCCACGATCGCGATCACGATGGACACCTACAGCCACGTCATCCCAGGCCTGGACGAGCAGGCCGCCGAGGCGGTCGCCCGCCTGATCCTGGGGGATGCCGAGTCAACCGCCGAGCTGTCCGCTAACAAACCGCTAACAAATGACCCGCTGGCCGACTGACATTAAGAAGGAGGTGAAGCGCAGAAGTCCTACTCAGAGCGGGTGTCGGAGGGGGGACTTGAACCCCCACGTCCTATCAGGACACTAGGCCCTCAACCTAGCGCGTCTGCCTATTCCGCCACTCCGACGTGGTGCACC
>DASYPD010000156.1:0-4034 GCA_036007005.1 Gemmatimonadales bacterium | reverse complement strand
GCGGAACACCGGAGTGAGCTTGCCGGCGGCCACGCCGGTTATCGCCTCGCCGTAGGCGGCGGGCAGACTCTCGACCGGAATGTCATCCAGTTCTTTCTCTTCGATCTTGTCGTGCCAGATGCGCTGCAGGGAATCGAAGGCCGCGCCGTGCTCGAGCAGAACCCGCACCGCCGCGGCGGCGCGCGCGGCGCTGTCGGCGTCCGCCGTATCGACCGTGGCCATGATCAGGATGTGCCGAACCTGTACCTCGGCGGGTTGGGAGCGTTCCACCTGAATCAGATGAAAGCCGTAGGACGACTCCACCGGATCCGAGACTACGCCGGGACGCAGAGAAAAGGCCACCTCCTCGAAGCGCGGATCGAGCAATCCCGCCCCGCGCCTGATCCAACCGATCTCGCCTCCCGCCTCCCGGCTTCCGGGATCCATCGACAAGCGCCGCGCTGCGGCCGCGAAATCGGCGCCCTTGCGCAGCTCGATCAGGATGGAATCGGCCAGGGCGCGAGCGCGCGCTTTCGCCTCGGGCTTGGAGGGCGGCGCGATGACGATCTGGCGAAACGAGACGCTCTCCGAACGCTTGGGGAAGGTGGCCTTGTTCTTGTCGAAGTACTCGCGGATCTCACCTTCGGTCGGTGACACCGACTTGAGCTTGCCGGATCCCTTGAGCTTGGCCAGCAGGTCTTTGATCAAGAGCTGGCGGCGCTGCTGCTCGGTGAGCCAGAGCCGGTATTCATCGGGGGTCGCGAAGCCCGAGATCTTGATGTCTCGGCGCCAGGCTTCCTCGTTGGGAAAACGGCCGCGCGTCGTCTTGATGAGGACGTCCACCGCTTTGGTCACGTCGTCATCGAGCAGCTTGATCGCGGTGTCACGCTGAGCCTCTTGCACCAGCAGCTCTTCATTGACGAGGGTCTCGAGCACGGCCCGCTGCAGCTCGGCTTTCTCCGGCGGCGTGGTCGGCAGCCCTTTGCCCTGAGGATACTCCTGCAGAATGCGCTCGTCGATGTGGGAGCGCAGAATCACCTTGCTGCCGATGACCGCGACGATGCGGTCCACCACCGAGTCGGAGGTGAGCTGGGGTCGCTGGAGGGCGTGTAGCGGACCCGCCGCGAGAAGAGTCAGCGCGAGGGCGCGCAGCGCCCGTGGCGATCTCAAGGCTTCTTCCCTGGGGTCGGCGGGCCGCCCGGCGCGCGCTGAATGCCGGCCGGCGGCTGCGGTACCCCGGTCCTTCCCGCCACGGAGTCCGCCCGGCGCTTAGCCAGGATCAGCTCGCCGGCCCGCGCGATGCCGGCCTGGTACACTTTGTAATCTCCGGTGGCGCGCAGCTCGGCGGACAGGGTCGGGGGCGGCTGCTTGAACTGGACTTCGCCTTTGGTGAGCTTCTCGAAATACGCATCGACTTTCTCCCCGGCGAGCTTGAGCCGCTCGGCGAGCGGCGTCTTGGAGGAATCGGCGAATTGCGGTCCATCGAGCCCGATCGCTTGGGCGAGATCGGCAATGCTGGCCCTGTACTGCTGCAGCAGCCCGCCGTAGACCAGCGGCGCCACGCTGATCTTGGCGGAATCCGCTTCGCGCAGCAGAATGGTGTTCTGAGTCAGATTGAGGAGAAACTGGGTGATCAGCGTGTCGTTGGCCTGGCGGATCTGGGCCAGGTTGGCCGACGGCATCCCGGTCATCCAGCGCGCGAAATCGGCAACCGCGAAGGAGCCGTTCCGGTAGCTCACCAGCTCCTTGCGCGACTTCCGCGCGGCGCCGAGGTCGCTGAGCGCGCTGCGGACCGCCGCGGGCGCGCCGGCTTTCACTTTGATCTCGTTGGTGCGGGTGAGCTCGGCGAAATAGACCGAGTCCTGCCGGGCGAGATTCGACTGCTTGAGGTGGGCCAGGAAGCGGTCGCGCACCTCCTCGAGCGGCGGGCGGCGGATGATGTGATATCCGAACGAGGAGCGCACCACGCCACTCTGCTGTCCCGGGTCGAGCTTCCAGGCCACGGTATCGAACTCCGCGACGTAGGATCCCTTCGCGGAAACCGGCAGATACCCTTTGTCCTTCTTGTTCTGCTGATCGGCGCTGTGCTCGCTGGCCGTCTTCCCGAAATCCTTCCGGGCTTGCGGCAGCAGCTGTTCCGCCTGCGCTTTGGCCTTGGCGCTGTCCGCCGCGGTGGTCCCGGTCGGCTGAATGAGAATGTGCTGGAAGAGGCGGAACTGGCCCGCCTGGTAAACGCTGTCGGCCGCGGCGGCCGTCGGCGCGGGACGGTGGGCGACGATCGTATCGTGCCACGCCGCGGATTTGGTCGAGGCGAGCTGGGGCCAGAGCAGCCGCTGAAAAAGTGCCGAATCGGGCTTGAGGGTCCCCCGGGCGACGCGATCGCCGAAGAGCTGCAGATCCACCCAGATCCCCGCGACGACTTCCGCCGCCTGCGGATTGGCAGCGGGCCCGCCAACCCGATTGATGATGTCCGCGACGTGCGCCGACTTGAGCTGGTGCTCGCCGACTCGCGCGACAGTTTCGGCGTGCGAAGTGAACACATCTCGGAAACTGCTGCAGCCGGTGAGGGCGGTTCCCGCCAGCAGGACTGCGGCTCCAAATCGACGCATGAAAACTCCGGACAAGGGGTCAGGGGTCAGGGATCAGGGGATCAGGGGATCAGGGAACAACCCTTCATCCGACTGCTCGCCTACTGGTCACCGGTTACCGGTCACCGGTCACTGGTCACTGGTTACTGGTTACTGCTCACTGCCACCAGCGCCCGGACCAGCGCGGGGATCAGATTCTGCCCGCCCAGGCGCACCAGCCGCAGCGCGAGGGGAACGGTCCGGCGGACATCCGCCGCCAGCTGCACATTATCGAGGGCCGTGGTCAACCGGGCCATTCGCGGCGCGGCGCCGGCGCGGAAAGTGACTCGCGCTTCCTCGCCGCGAACGAGGATGTGCTGGATGCCGAGCGTCCCGCCGAGCACGCGGAGTCGGGAGAGGTCGAGCAACCGGTCCGCCTCCTCCGGTAGCGGGCCGAACCGCTCCCGCATTTCCTGCCGCAGCTCATCAATTTCGCCAGACGCGACCGCGCGCGCCAGTCGGCGATAGAGATCGAGCTTGGTATCGTCGTCGGCCACGTACTGGTCGGGAAGATGAGTCGGCTGGTCGAACACCACCTCCGGCGGTTGCGGCATGACGCCGTCCGCCCGACCGCCAGCCCGCCCCTCCGCCCGCAGCGCCTGCACCGTCTCTTCCAGCCAGCGCAAGTACAGATCGAAGCCCACCGCGTGGGCATGTCCGGATTGCTCCGCGCCGAGCAGATTGCCCGCGCCGCGGATCTCCAGGTCCTTGAGGGCGATGCGATAACCCGCGCCAAGGTCGGTATGGTGCTCCAGGACCTTGAGCCGGTCTTCGGCCCCCGGGTCAATCAGATCCGGCGTGATCAGATAGCAGTAGGCGCGGCGGTGGCTGCGGCCGACGCGCCCGCGAAGCTGATAGAGCTGGGCCAGGCCAAGCCGGTGCGCATCGTGCACGATCATCGTGTTGGCGTTGGGAACGTCGAGGCCCGATTCGACGATCATGGTGGATACCAGCACGTCCACCCGTCCGTTGACGAAGTCCAGCATGACCCGCTCGAGCCCGTCAGCGGGCATCTGCCCGTGCGCCACCCCGATCCGCGCGCGGGGCGCCAGGTGCCGTGCACGCGCGGCGATGGTCTCGATGGTCTCGATGCGATTGTGCACGAAGAACACCTGCCCGCCGCGGTCGAGCTCGCGGGCCATCGCCTCCTCGAGCAGCGCGTCATCCCACGGCTCGATGAAGGTGAGGATGGGGGAGCGGTCGCGCGGCGGGGTCTCGATCAGGGTGAGATCGCGCAGCCCCGCGAGGGACATGTGCAGGGTGCGGGGAATCGGAGTGGCGGTGAGGGTCAGCACATCGATGATGAGGCGCAGTTCTTTGAGCCGTTCCTTGTGACGCACCCCGAAGCGATGTTCTTCGTCCACCACGAGCAGACCCAGGTCCTTGAAGAGCACATCCTGGGACAGCAGCCGGTGGGTGCCGATCACG
>DASYPD010000155.1:0-1681 GCA_036007005.1 Gemmatimonadales bacterium | reverse complement strand
TGGTGACCTGGTCCGCCATCGCGACCGTGCGGCGCTGGACGCAGGGTGAGCTCGGGCGCTGGCGGCGCGATGGATTCCTCTCGGTGCTTAACACGCGCACGGGAGAGCAGCTGCCGCTCGGCCCGGAAACTCTGCATGATGTCGAGAAGCACGCCGAGGGGCGCTTGAACATCGCGGCCGCCGCCGCCGAGCTCAAGGTTCCCTGGCTCCTGCTGCATGGCGCCGCGGATGAATCGGTTCCTCCGAGCGAAGGGGAGGCGCTCGCCGCCGCGGCTCCCCCGGCAACCACCCGCGTTGTGTTCCTCGAAGGCGCCGGGCATACCTTCGGCGCCGTCCACCCCTTCGCCGGCATGACGCCCGCGCTGGAGCGCTGCTTCGACGAGAGCCTGCGGTGGTTGCGGCAGCAGCTGCCCCTCACCGGTCAGCGCTGAGCGCTCCCTTTGAGCGGCCCGGAGCGTCGCCGCGCCGCCGTGGCGGTAATCCTCGCGGGACAGCCCGAGAGCCTCTTGCTGATCCGGCGTGCCGAGCGCGACGGTGATCGCTGGTCGGGACAGCTCGCCTTTCCGGGCGGCCGCTGGAGTCCCGGCGATCGCGATCTCGAGGCCACCGCCCGGCGCGAAACCTTCGAAGAAGTAGGCGTCGACCTCTCGGCGGCCGCGTGCCTCGCTGTCCTCGCCGATCTCGCTCCGCGCACTCCCGTGCTGCCGCCGATCCTGGTGCGGCCCTTTGTCTATGCGCTCCCCGCTCCCGTCCCGCTCACCCTGAACGACGAAGTTGCCGCTGCCTGGTGGACCCCCCTCGCTGCTTTCCGCCGGCCCGGGATCTACGGGCCCATCGAGTTCCCCCGCTACGGCACCCTGGTCCGCAGCTACGGCTATCAGTTGGAGTTCGGCACCCTGTGGGGCATGACCGAACGGATTCTGACCCCCCTCCTGGCATCAGCAAAAACCTAACTTTGGCTCTCTTGACAAAAAAGTTAGGCTGTACTAATTTGGCTCAGGGATGTCTCATTCTCGGCCAATGCGATGACACCAGCGCTGCTCGCCGAGCCGCTAACACGCTCGGTTGAAGACTATTTGAAGGCCATCTACCGGCTCTCGAGCGGGGGCCAGCCGGCCTCCACGTCGGACATCGCCGAGTTGCTCTCCTTGTCGGCTCCCTCGGTGAGCGGAATGATCCGGCGGCTCTCCGAGCAAGGCTTGCTGGAACACGTTCCCTATCGCGGCGTGCTGCTTACCGTGGCGGGGCGGCGCGGTGCCCTTCGCATGATCCGCCGGCATCGGCTGATTGAGGCGTACCTCGTTGGTTTTCTGGGCTACTCCTGGGACACGGTGCACGACGAAGCGGAGCGGCTGGAACACGCCGTGTCCGAAGCGCTGATCGAGCGCATGGCGCTCGCGCTCGGTAACCCGCGCTTCGATCCGCACGGCGATCCCATCCCCTCCTCCGACGGCAGCATGGCGGAGCCCGTGTACACGCCGCTGGCGGAAGTCCGCGTTGGAGAAACGGTGGAAATCCGCCGGGTCGATACCAGTCAGCCGGAGCGGCTGCGTTACCTCGAGCATTCCGGCTTGAAGCCGGGTATCCAGGTGACCCTGCTTGAGCGCCAGCCGTTTCGCGGTCCGCTCAAGCTCAGGATCGGTGCGGAGGAGCAGGTGATCGGCCACGAGCTGGCGCAGCA
>DASYPD010000154.1:0-2294 GCA_036007005.1 Gemmatimonadales bacterium | reverse complement strand
CAGCGCCGGGCCTCCTCCAGCGCGGACAACGCCCGGGTACCCAAAAGGTCGAGCTTGATGAGACCGAGTTTCTCGAGCGAGGTCATGTCGTACTGAGTGACCGGGACGCCTTTCGGTGCCCGTTCGAGCGGTGCATAGCATTCGATGGCCGGCTCCGCGAGCACCAGGCCTCCCGGATGGACCGAGAGGTGTTGCGGTCTTCCGATCAGCCTCTCGAGCAGCGGCGCCGCGGCGCGGTACTCGGGCGGAAGCGGGGGCATCACGACCACACCCGGCTCCAGCTCTTCGGGTATCTGCTCGCAGAATCGCTTGACCTCGATAAGGGACATTCCGAACGCTTTGAGGCCCTCGCGATAGGCGGCGCGGCGTCCGAATGTCTGGTGGGCGGCGACCATGGCGACGCGCCCGGCGCCGAAGCGGCGGAACACCCAGTCGATCACCTCGTCACGGCGATCGGAGGGCAGATCGAGATCGATGTCGGGAAGGTCCCGGCGCGCCGGGTGGACGAAGCGCTCGAAGAAGAGTCCATGGCGAAGCGGATCCACGGTCGAGAGGCCGAGCAGGAAGGCCACCAGGGAGCTGGCCGCGGAGCCGCGACCGGCGAGTGCAATCCCGCGCTGCCGTGCGTAGGCGGCGATCTCGGCCACGACGAGGAAATAACCCGCGAACCCGAGCTCGCGGAGTATCTCGAGCTCGTGCTCCAGGCGCTCCCGGTATGTGGGGTCGGCATCCCCGAGCCGGGTGCGGCAGTTGTGCGCGAGCACAGCGTCGGGAGACTCCCCTCCCGGCAGCGGGAGGCTGGGGAATACCACCGGTGCCTCGCGCAGATCGAGGGTACACGCCTCCGCCAGGCGCAGCGTTTCCGCGAGCGCGCCGGGTAACCTCCCGAAGCGCCGGGCCAGCTCCTGGGGAGAGGGGAGCACCGCCTCGGCGGACTCGCTGTCCACGCCCTGCGAGACTACCCGATGTTGTCGGATCGCGGCGAGCAGCAGGTGCAGCGGGTGGTCCGCCGCGTCGAGCAGGATGGCATCGACCGCCGCGACGACTCTCAGTCCCAGCTTGGCGAGGGATGCACTCTGCCTGATCGGGGCGCCGCTGGCGACGAGAAAACGTATCTCCCGGGCGTTCACCCCCGCGCGGAGCAAGCGGATGGGCACGGCAGGATCATCACTCAGAAAGAATATACCGCGCGGGTTAGCTTCGAGGCAGCTGAGCGGCTCCGCTGTCGGCGCGTCCGGATCGTCCCGGCGCCGGGTGATGATCCGGCACAGACTCTGATAGCCTTCGCGATCCCGCGCGAGCAGCACGAGCCGCCCCGCTTTGTCTCCGGGGGAGGAGGGGCCGTATCCCCTCCGCAGCTCTACCCCGGTGATCGGCTGGATCCCCGCGGCGTATGCCGCGTGATGCAGGCGGACCTGGCCGGAGAGGTTCTCGAGGTCCGTCAGTGCCAGAGCGGGATAGCCGAAGTCCGCCGCGCGGCGAAGCAGGGCCTCGACTGGCGCGGTCCCCAGCCCGAGGGAGTACTCGCTCTTGGTGTGCAGTGGAACGAACATCAGGGAGTCTTTAGCAGAGAGCCATGGCGACGACCGTGCAGACCGGCATCAGCGCGTTGCAATTCCTGCCGGAGCGGATTTCCCTCACTGCGCTGCGGGAGGCGGTGCAGGGTTGCCGCGGCTGCCCGCTCTTCAAGCACGCTACCCAGGCCGTCTTCGGCAAGGGCCGCCGTACGGCGCGGCTCATCCTGGTGGGCGAGCAGCCGGGCAACGATGAGGATCTGCAAGGCGAGCCTTTTGTCGGACCCGCGGGGCGTATCCTGGATCGGGCGCTGGCAAGCGCCGGGATCGATCGCGCCGAGGCCTACGTCACCAATGTCGTCAAGCACTTCAAGTGGGAAGCCAAAGGCAAACGGCGGCTGCACAAGAAGCCCAATGCCCGCGAGATCGCGGCCTGCCTGCCCTGGCTCGACAAGGAGATCGAGCTGATCCGGCCGAAGGTGCTCGTTCTCCTGGGAGCGACGGCGGCGCAGGCGCTGCTGGGAAGCGATTTCCGGGTGAGCATCGACCGCGGCAAGGTGCTGCCCAGCAACCTCGCCGAACACGCGGTCGCCACGGTGCATCCCTCTTCGATCCTGCGGCAGCAGAGCGAGGCGGAGCGGCGCCGCGAGCTCGCGCGCTTCACCGCCGATCTCAAGGTGGTTGCGGGATTGCTCAACGGGACCGGCTAGCGGGGCCTTTCCGGTACAGCTTGCGCAGTTCCCCCTTCGCCGCCTCGAGCCGCTTCCGGGTCCGCGCGGG
>DASYPD010000153.1:0-5360 GCA_036007005.1 Gemmatimonadales bacterium | reverse complement strand
GCAGCCATGCTGTTCGCACTGACGTTCACCGGAAGTGCCCTCGCGCAACAGGTCCAGGACTCCACCCGTTCCACCAAGACCGGCGTCTATACCGCGAGCCAGGCGACGAAAGGCGGCACCCTCTACGCGCTCAATTGCGTGAGCTGCCATACGCCGGCTTCGCACGCGGGTCCGGCGTTCGCCGCCAAGTGGGACGGCCGCCCGCTGGTGGAGCTGTTCGACTACGTGCGCAGCGCCATGCCCAAAAGCGACCCTGGCAGCCTGACCCAGCGCGAATACATTCAGGTCCTGGCCTATCTGCTCAAAATGAACGGACTGCCGGCGGGTGCCGTTGAGCTCCCCACTGACTCCCTGGCGCTCCGCAAGATCCGCATCGAACTCAAGCCGCCGGCGGACTCCGCCCGCGAGAGGTGATCCTCATGCACGTGTTCAGAAACTTCATCCACAGATTTCACCGATTGCACGGATTTGTCGGCTCCGCACTCCCAATAATCTGTGTCATCTGTGTAATCTGTGGGCCAACGGTCCTGGCAGCACAATCCCAACGCGGTAACCCGGCGGGCGAATGGCGCCTCTGGGGTGCCGACCTCTGGAGCACCCGCTACTCCCCGCTCGACCAGATTAACGCCGACAACTTCAGCAAGCTCAAGCTCGCCTGGCAGTGGAATGCCGCAGCCTTCGGGCAGGACGAGTACTACCGCACCACGCCGCTCTATGCCAACGGCCGGCTCTTGACCGTCGCCACCACGCGCCGGATCGCCGCCGCGCTCGACCCCGCCACCGGTGAGACGCTGTGGATGTGGCGGCTCGAGGAAGGCATCCGCTGGCAGAAAGCGCCCAGACAGTTCGCCGGGCGCGGGTTAGCGTACTGGACCGACGGCAAGCAGGAGCGGGCGATCGTTATTACCCCGGGTTATCACCTTGCCTCGCTCGACGCCAAGACCGGCATCCCCGATCCGAAATTCGGCAAGCTCGGCGTCGTGGATCTGATGGCGGGCCTGGGACTCCCGCTGGTTCCGCTCGCCGTCGATGACTCCGGCTCGCTGATCATCAGCGAGGCCGCACCGGCGCGCCGCGCGCGCCCCGGCGAGACTTGGAACTCGGTCACGCACACCGGCGCCGACGGCACCATCGGGATCGACCCCGCGCTGGGCCAGATCGCCAACAGCTCCCCTGCGATCGTCGTCGGCGACGTCATCGTCGTCGGGAACTCCTCCATCCACGGCTACTATCCACTCCACGTCCACAACATCCCCGGCTTCATCCGCGGCTTCGACGTACGCACCGGCAAACAGCTCTGGAAGTTCAACCTGGTGCCCCAGCCCGGCGAGTTCGGCGCGGAGACCTGGCTCGACGGCTCCAGACTGGGGACGCCGGGCGTGGGGAAGGTGGATGCCTGGGCGCCCTACTCCGCCGATCCCGAGCTCGGGCTGGTCTATATCCCGGTGGGGATGCCGCTGATCGACGAGTACGGCGGCTATCGCCCCGGCAACAACCTCTTCGGCAGCAGCGTCGTCGCCCTCGATGTGAAGACAGGTAAGCGGAAATGGCATTACCAGTTCGTGCATCACGACATCTGGGATTACGACACCCCGATGTCGCCCAACCTCCTCGATGTCACCATCGACGGCAAGCCGCGCAAGGTCCTCGCGCAGACCACCAAGCAGGGCTGGGTCTACGTGCTCGATCGCGCTACCGGCGAGCCCATCTGGCCCATCGTCGAGACGCCCGTGCTTCAGAGCGAGGTCCCGGAGGAAAAGCCTTCGCCCACCCAGCCGATTCCCAGCAAGCCGGCGCCCTATTCGCAGCAGGGGCTCGTCGAGGCGGATCTGATCGATTACACCCCGGCCATCAAGGATTCCGCCCTCAAGCTCGCCAAGCGCTGCCGCATGGGACCCTACTTCATTCCGGCGGCGCTCGCCGACGGCACCGGCAAGAGCGGCTATCGCTGTGCCTGGTACGCGCCCGGCGCGGGAGGCGGGGTGAACATCGACGGTGGCACGGCGGCCGACCCGGAAACCGGAATGATCTACGTTGGGTCCATCAGTGGCTTGAGCAGTATCCAGGTGCAGAAAGATCCCTGTTCGGAGTTCCGTTACAGCTCGATCCACGACAGTTGCGGCCTGCTCGGCGCATTGCCGCCGCCCGCGGGTTACCAGCCACCGGCCCGGCCGGTCGGCGGGTTCGAGGGCCGCGCGGCACTCGCGCAGATCGGCGGCGTCTCCATCCTCAAGCCCAGGCCGCTCGGCGGAGTCACCGCTTATGATCTGAAGACGGGTGACAAAACCTGGTGGACGTCGAATGGCGGGATGATTCCGGTCAAGACCACGAGCCCGCTCTTCGCGGGCGTCGAGTTGCCGCCCGCGCCCGGCCGCGGCATGGCACAGGTGATCACGACCAAGACGCTGGTGATCTACGGCACCGGCCGGAGCGGCGGGGTGCCCGATGCGACGCCGATGCTCTACGCGGTGGACAAGGCGACCGGCAAGCAAGTGGGCGCAGTGGAGATTCCTTCCCGCACCACCGCGGTCCCCATGACCTTCATGCACCAGGGCAAGCAGTACATCGTCTTCGCTACCGGTGCGGGAGAGACCTCGCTCGTCGCGTTGCGGCTGCCCTAGTCATCGCGAGGGCGCGCAGCGCCCGTGGCGATCTGGTTGTGGAGAGGCGAGTACGAGGGCCGCGCTCATCCTGTACCGGTGACCAGTCTGGCCAGCATATCGAGGCCGCGGGAGAAATTGGAGAGTGCCGCCGCTGCCGTGGTCGCATCGCGAGTATTGGCGAACGCGTCCAGCGCCGCGTTGAGCTGGCTGGCAATGGCGTCGAGCTGGCTGGCCGTGGGCCGCCTGCCGAAGTGGGCGAGCACCGCCGGGTTCTGCAAACTCCGGCTGGAAGACTGGAGCAAGCTCAACGCCGCCCGGAGCTCCGCGAGGTCGCGAGCGCAGCAGCGGCGGCCCCAGTCGGTAATGACCTGAGGAGCAGGACCGGCGGGAGCAGGAGCGGGCGCCGGGGCCGGCGTGGCTCTCGGAGCTGGTACTCCAGGCCGTCCCGCTGGGGGGGCGGGAGCCGGCGCCGGGGTGGGGGCAGGGGCGCGCTGCGTTTGAGACACCACCGCCGCCGCGGTCGCGACGCCCCCGATCTTGCCCTGCATCACCGCGACGATCTCCCGCATGTACTCCGTCTGATCCGCGGCCAGTCGGAGCCCTCGTCCGCCCGCTTGTACCGCGGCGCCCGCGAAGGGCAAGTCCGCGATGCTGCGCTCGACTGCGGTCCCGGGTCCGGGCCCGTACCCCTTGAAGATCACCCCGAACAACTTCTCTCGGGCTTCCGGATTGCCCCAGAGCGCGAAGCCTCCGCTCAGGCCGCACTGCGCGGTCTTCGGGAGCGGGTAGCCGTCTTCCGTCCCGCAGATTCCGAACGTGGTCTCGGTTGTCACCACTTCCCCCTTCCACTGATAGCTCTGGGTCAATGAGCGGAAGACGCCGAGCATGATGTTGCCGTTCGACCCGGAGGGGAAGAGCGGTTTTATACCAGCCCGCCGCGCCAGCTCGTTCAGACCATTGGCATCGAGCAGCACGAGCTTC
Organism: Gemmatimonadales bacterium; assembly: GCA_036007005.1. Classification (GTDB taxonomy): domain Bacteria; phylum Gemmatimonadota; class Gemmatimonadetes; order Gemmatimonadales; family GWC2-71-9; genus JABFSM01. Next base: position 1,776 of record DASYPD010000153.1, on the reverse strand, counting down.
GACAGGATGACGGAGTTGTAGATCGGCTCGAACGCCCGCCAATCGAAGTCGCCGGCCCCGCCCGGGATCCCCATCTCCTGGTTGACCTGCTGCTTGGGCAGGCCGAGCTGATTCATATAGGATGAGGGATCGGTGACCGTCTTGTAGAGGTCGTAAATCTCCGCGAACCACTTCTTGAAGAAGCGCTCGGTCTCGTCCTTGATCGGCTCGCTGATCGGAGCGGCGGCGTCCGCCACCCAGCTCAGGAACGCCTGCAGTGCAGCGGCGCCTTCGCCGATGGCGTGCGCGCCGAACATCTTGGGGATCCACTCCGTCATCCATCCGGTCATGGCGCTCGCCCCCTCGCGCGCCTCGCCCTCCATCAGCCGTTCGCCGAGACTCTCGCTGCTGTCCACCATCGCGCGGAAGCCGCGCTTGATGTCGAGCTGCCAGGTTTCCATCTGCTCCTTTTTGGCGCACGCCACCGGATGGAGTGAGCACTTGGCCCAGTAGGGTGCGTCATTGGAGATGTTCTGGTTCATCTGGCTCTTGGCGCGCTTGATCTGGTCGTCCAGCCAGTCGTACAGCTGGAGCCACTTCTGATAGTACTTCGCCGTCTGGCTGTAGCGGCGCGCGGTCGGATCCCGAATCAGCACGTTGGAAACGAAGCCGGGCCAGACATCGATGCTGAGGTCGCTCTTGGGCGTGTGATCGCCGACGTAGCCTTCGAGCACGATGTGCTTGAAGGCGGTGCTCTTGTCCTTGCCCCACATGGAGACCCAGGCGCCGTCGGCCTTCTGATTCACCCAGGTGTGCGCCCACATATCGCCGGCGCCGTGGGTCAGGAACCCGTACGCGAAGGCAAGGGCCTTGCTGCGCTCGCTCGCGTCGGGCCAGGACCAGGCCCGGTTCCAGACGTGCCGGAGCCAGGCGTCCGCATTCCACGCGTTGGGCAGATCGGAGTGGATGATCCAACCGCCGAAGTACATGTCGGGAAAGAGGTCGGGGCCGAGCACGCCGGCCCGATAGGCCGCGGGCCACTCCCGCAGGGCTTGAAGCGCCGCCGGCGCCACCGGGATCTCTCCGAACGGCGGGATGGTGACCATGCCGTCGGCGATGGCGTCGGCGAGCGCCTTGTTCGCGGCGAAGAGGTGGGTGTTGATCTTCCAGCGCCGCTCCGGCCGCGCAGCCGCTGCTGGCGGGTTAGGACGCGGGGCGTGCGGTACCAGCGCGGGCGCGAGGACCAGCGCGGCGAGCAGGCGGATCACGGAGCACCTCCTCCCGCCGGAGCCACCGTCACGTTCACCTGCGTTGGCTTTGGCGCGGGCGTGAACACTCGGTCGTGGGTATCCCCGACTGGAACCACCGTCAGAGACCAGGTGCCGGCCGTCGGCCAGATGAGGCTGATCACCAGCTCCTTCGCGGGATCAAAGCTGCAGCTGCCCTTACCCTGGGCGGTTTGCCACGAGCACGCCGGGCTCCTTCCCGTGGGATCGGGCGCGGGCGTGGCGCCACCGGTCCAATTCACCTCGTATTTCACTCGGTTGGTGTAGGGGTAGCAGCTCGGCATTTTCACCTTATGGTCGCTGCGCTGTCCCGCCACCGCCGGCCCCGCGCTCTGGACCATCGCGACGAGGGCATTGGAGCCGCCCGGGGCCACATCGCGGAACCACAGGTGCTTGTCTTTCATCAGGCGCAGCACGAACGGCGAGCCGACCACCTTCCGGAGCACCAGCGCTTCGGCGCGCAGCTCCACTCCCCAGTCCAGGTCGGCGGCGAGCACATGGTTCTCCTGCA
>DASYPD010000152.1:0-12779 GCA_036007005.1 Gemmatimonadales bacterium | reverse complement strand
CGGCGTCGACGAGGTCTTCGATATCTCCCGTGTTGCTTCCCGCGACCCGCTCCCCGAAAGTTGCCGAGCCTGAATCGTGCCGTTCGACCGGCGCGTCGAGCGAGACCTCGACCGTGGAGACCAGTCGCGCCTGCCGAATGGTCTCGACCGGCTCGTCGAGCACCTGGGCCGTTTCGGAATCGGTGGGTGAGCGGCCCAACTCCTGCGACAGGAAGCTCTCGATCTTCGCCATCTTCATCAGGGCGGCATTCTGGTTGAGCGGAATGCGCACCGTGCGGGTTTGTTCGGCCAGCGCCTTGAGCACACACTGCCGTACCCACCAGACGGCGTAGCTGATGAACTTGACGCCGTGTACCGGATCGAACTTCCGCACCGCCTTGAGCAGGCCCTCGTTGCCGATCGCGACCAGCTCGGAGAGATCGAGGCCGTGCCCCTGAAAGCGCTTCACGTAGGAAATGACAAAGCGGAGATTGGCCGTCACCAGGCGGTCAATCGCGCTTTGATCGCCCTTGCGGGCGCGTCGCGCCAAGCGGATCTCTTCCTTGGGATCCTCGATCATCGGAAGCTTCCGGATGTCGAGCAGGTATTGGTCGAAAGAGTTGTTGGGGGCGGACCGGTGCAAGGCCCGGGGAGCAGGGGAGGTTCGTACGCGGACGTGGGGCATGCCACCTCGCACGGGGTTCGAACTTTGAGTGAGTACTCGCTGCGTTTGGCACCCGCGAGAATACGGGTCTTGGTTTGCTGAAGAGCGGCAGACTACGAAGCGAATTTAGGAACGATTTTTTGACGGTCAAGCATTGTACAGCTTCCACATCACAAATCGTTCAGCCACAGCAGCTTCCCGATTTCCTCCACTTTGTCCCCATGGAGGTTATCCACGGAACTCTGGATGAAATGCCATAACTCCATTATTTTGAATAGATTAGCCCTAGTGATCAGGCTAAGCGTTCGTGGATAACTTCAATAGAGCGTGGCGCTCGAACGAGCGGTCGCCAGAACAGTGCGCACCACGTCGGGTGAAACGGGCACCGTCCAATTGCTATCATCACCTGCCATCTCGCCGAGCGCTTTGGGCAGCGCGAAGCGTAAGGTTTCGGTGCGCGTTTTCTTGTCGTGCGCCATCGCCTCGAGGAGCGCCGCGTCATTCCACTCCGGCTGCAACGTGGTGGGCCGGTCGATCCGCTCCAGCGCGAGTCGGATGGTCGGCGCGAGGGCGCGCTCCGCCAGTCCGAGCCGGTGCGACAGCAGCGCCTCGATCACCAGACCGATCGCCACCGCGTCTCCGTGCAGAATCGAATATCCCGTGACGCGCTCGATGGCGTGGGCGACCGTGTGGCCGGCGTTGAGGACCGCGCGCCGCCCCTGGTCCCGCTCGTCCTCGCTCACGATCCCCGCTTTGATGCGCACGCTCCGCCCGACCAGCTCCGTGAGCAGCGCGACGCTGCCGCCCAGTAACCCGCTGGCGTTGTCGCCGATCCAGTTGAAGTAGTCTGCGTCGGCCACCAGGCCGTGCTTGAGTGCCTCGACGAGTCCCGCGCCGAGATGCGCCGGGTGCAGCGTGGTGAGCGCGGCGGGATCCGCGAGCACGGCGACCGGAGGATGGAAGGCGCCCACCAGATTCTTGCCATGCCGCGTGTTGACGCCGGTCTTGCCGCCCACGGAAGCGTCCACCATCGCGAGCAGCGACGTCGGCACCTGGAGCCAGGGAATTCCTCTCAGATAGCTCGCGGCCACGAAGCCGGCCAGGTCGCCGATCACGCCGCCGCCGAGGGCGACGATCGCGGCGTCGCGACCATACCCCAGGTCGAGCAGCCGGTCGGTGAGTGCGCTCCAGCGGGCCCGTGACTTCGAGCCTTCGCCGGGCGCGACGACCAGGGTGGGGACTTCGAGGTTGTGCGGAACGAGGCGGCCCACGGTGCGATCGGTGATGATCGCGAGCCGGCGGCCCGGGAGCAGCTGCGCCGCGCTGGCGGCGAGTCCTCCCAGCAGGCCGGATTCGACGAAGACCGGGTAGTTCCCGGCAGTGTGGCTGACGCTGACGATGGGCTGCACTACCAGGTGACGTCGCCCTGACCGGCGCGGTGATTCACCAGCCGGGCCAGGGTGAAGAGATAATCCGAAAGCCGATTGAGATAGACGAGAAAGAGCTCCGGTACCTCGCGCTGCCGGGCGAGTGTGACGACGCTGCGCTCTGCCCGCCGGCACCCGGCACGCGCCAGGTGCAGCGCCGCGGCTTTCGCCGCGCCGGCGGGCAGGACGAAGGCGCGCAGCGGCGGCAGCTCCGCCTCCGCCGCATCCATCGCGCGCTCGAAGTCACTGACCCGCGCCGGGGAGAGCTCCGCTTTCTCGAGCGCCCGGCGCACTTTTTCGGGATCGGGGGTGGCGAGCTGCCCCCCGAGCGAGAAGAGATCCCGCTGGATCTGCTCCAGTTCGGCATCGAAGAGCTCCGCCGGCGAGGTGGCCCGTGCCACCCCGAGGGCGGAGTTGAGCTCATCGACGTCGCCATAGGCCGCGACGCGAGGATCATCCTTGGCGGTGCGTCCGCCCCCGAAGAGTCCGGTCTCGCCCTGGTCGCCGGTGCGGGTGTAGATCTTCATGGGGGGAAGATAGTGTTGGGAAGTCGGGAAGTCGGGAAGCAGGACTGCTGAGCTGCCGACTTCCCGTCCTCCCGCCTTCCCGACGATATTCCGCCCGTGCCAAACACACTCACCGACATCACGATCATCGGCGGCGGGCCGACCGGGCTCTTCGGCGCGTTTTACGCCGGAATGCGCGGGGCATCCTGCCGCATCATCGATGCACTTCCCGCGCTGGGTGGCCAGCTGCTCGCGCTTTATCCCGAAAAATACATCTTCGACGTGGCGGGCTTTTCGCGCATCGTCGCCAAGGATCTCGTCAAAGGCATGGCGGAGCAGGCCCTGCAGTTCGGCTGCGAAGTGAAACTCGATGAGACCGTAACGGGACTCAAGAAAATCGAGACTGGCGGCATTGGGCATTTTCTGCTGGAGACCGACGCGCTGGTGTATCCGACCCGCACCATCCTCATCGCGGCAGGCGTCGGCGCGTTCGAGGCGCGCAAGCTGCCGGCCAAGGGCGTGGAGGTCTGGGAAGGCCGCGGGCTGGATTACAAGGTGCTCGATCCCAAAGCCTTCGCGGGGCGCCGCGTGTTAGTCGTGGGCGGCGGGGATTCCGCCTTCGACTGGGTCCTCAATCTGGCGGACCTCGCGGCGGCCGTGACGCTGGTGCACCGCCGGGATGCCTTTCGCGCCCACACCGCCTCGGTGCGTCAGGTCGAGCGGCTGCACCTCCAGGGCAAGATCGCCGTACGGACTTTCTGCGAAGTGAAGGCGATCCACGGTGGGGAGCGGCTCGAGAGAGTAACCTTGCTCGACACCAAGACCCAGGAAGAGGAAACCCTGCCGTTCGACGCGGTGGTCCCTCAGCTCGGGTTTCACACCGATCTCGGACCCATCAAGGAGTGGGGACTCGACACCGAGAAGGCCGACATCAAGGTGGACCGCTTGATGGCGACCAACGTGCCCGGCATCTACGCGGCGGGTGATATCACGACCTACGAGGGCAAACTCAAGCTGATCGCGACCGGGGTGGCCGAGGCCTGCACCGCGGTGAACAACGCGGTCCATTACATCGATCCCAAGCGTAAGGTGGATCCGGGTCACAGCTCCGATCTCAAGATCTTCGCGACCCAGCAGCTGGGGTAACGGATCGGTGCTCCTGTACCGCTCCTGACCTCGACGCCCCGCGCTGCGATCGGTAACTGCCATCCACGGTTTGCCCGGATTTACACAGATGAGAGGGGAGGGTCTTCATCCGTGAAATCTGGGTCATCGGTGGAGGGCGGTTCTCGGATGAAGGACCTAACCCGCTCACCTCTCACCTCTCACCGCTTACCGATTTCGACCACCAGGCTGTCGATCCGCGCGATCATCGCGGAGCCGGCCAGGTCGTGATTGTTGCTTTGAATGGAAAAGATCCGCACTCCGCCCTTCGGCATGGCCACATAGCCTGACAACGCGTTCACCCGGAAAATGCTGCCCGTCTTGGCCGCGACTTTTCCCTCGACCGAAGTGCCCACCATCCGGGTCCGCAGCGTGCCCCCTTTCCCGGCCACCGGCAGGGCCAGCTCGAACAGCGCGAAATTGGGCTGGCGGCGCAGCCAGAGCAGCAGTTTCGCGAAGGTCAGCGGACTCGCGACATTGGTATGGGAAAGTCCCGAGCCGTCGCGCAGCGAAAACTGGGTCGAGTCGGCACCGACCGAATCGATGAGGAAGCGCCGCTCGACCGCGAGGGCCGCGCGCCAGCTTCCTTCTCCGCTCACCCGTCGCCCGAGTTGCTTGAGCAGCATTTCGGCGAAGAGGTTCTGACTGGGACCGAGGATCGGCACCAGCCATTCTCGCCAGGGCCGCGAAGCGATTTCCGCCAGCGGCGCGTGCTCTCGGGCGCGGGCGTAGCGCAGCGAGTCGGTCGTCGAGGTCGTCGCGCCGAGCACCGCGATTCCCGCTTCGGCCAGGGCCTGCCGGAAGGCGCTTGCGGCGAACCGGTTGGGATCAGCCAGCGCCAGGTAAGAGGTCCGCGCTCGCCGGCCCAGGGGGATCCTGCCGCCGGCCCACAGGCTTTGCGAGCTCAGCCAGCCGGCCTCGAAGCTGCCGCTGTCGCCCGCCACCGTGACGGTCCGGTTCTCCAGCGTGACATCGCCGAAGTTCGGGAAGAGCTCGAGCCGGCCGGGAGCGCCGGCGTCCGGTCCGGGTCCCCAGTGGAGGTCGAGACTGTTGTCGTTGAAGGCGAGCGCGGAGACGGGCGCCGCATACCACCAGGCGAGGTCGTCTTGCTCCCAGGTTCCCTGCACCAGGGTCGGCTCGAAGTAGCTCCCGTCGCCCACGAGATTGCCCGCGACGGTCCGGATCCCGCGCGCGCGCAACTGCACGGCGAGCTCCCGGAGCCGGCGCAACGGATCGCTCTCGCAAGCGCCGGCGCGCGTCGTATCGGGATCGAAGCAGCGTCGGCTCATGGTCGGGTCGCCCCGGCCGTACAGCACCAGATCGCCGCGCACCACGCCGGAGTCGACCGGGCCGGCGGCATACACGCTGGTATTGACCGTCCCTTCAGGCGGAAACAGCGCCGTCGCGAAGGCGCTGACGAACAACTTGGTATTGCTCGCAGGAACGAAGAGACGGGTCGAGTTCCGCTCGAAGAGCAGCTTGCCCGTGCTGTCGAGCACCGCCACACCCCAGAGGTGCCGGTCGAACGGTGGAGCATCGAGCAGGCGAGTGAGCCGCTTGGCGAGTGATTGGGCCGGCAGAGGCTGGGCCAGCGCGGCCAGGGCGAGAACCAGTGCGGCGCGGCGGCATCTCTCTGGGGGCCTGCGGTGGCGTAACACGATGAAAGACAAATAGATTTGCGCGGTGTCGTCAATCGGGAGCGGAGCCGCAGCGATTCCAGTACCCCGCCGCCGCGCGTCCGTCGTCCGGACCGCGTGGCTGGCTGCGGCTGTGAGCTCGACACTCCTCGGCCCCGCCGGGGCTCAAGTGAGCGAAGGCGGGCTGGTGATCCGCCGGCTGCACTTCAAAGGCAACGAAGCGTTTTCTGCCGACGTCCTGGCCACGGCGATCGCGACCACGAGCTCGAGCTGGTTCGCGACTTTCCCTTTGGTCAGCTGGATCGGCCTGGGAGAAAAGCGCCGCCTGAACGAGCGGGATCTGCAGAGCGACGTGCTGCGGCTGCGCCTCTTTTACATGGCCCGCGGCTATCTCGAGGTGCAGGTCGATACGGCGATCGTTCGCACCGCGAGAGACGCCTACCTCACGTTCAGGATTCACGAGGGCGAGCCCGTGCGCGTCCGGAGCTTCGAGATCCAGGGGCTCGACACCTTTCCCGATCGCGAGCAGCTCCTGAAAGACTTGCCGCTCCGCGAGGGCAAACCGTACGACCGGACCCTTGTCTACGTGACCGCGGATACCATTCAGACCCGGCTGCGAAACCGCGGTTACGCCGAAGCCTTGGTGCTGCTCGGGCAGCACGACGTCGACCGTGAGCACCGCGCCGCCTCCGTCTCTCTCAATGTGCAGCCCGGCATCACCGCGGTCATCGGCGAAATCCACGTGCAAGGCACCCGAATCATCGACTCGGCGTTCGTCCGTTCGCTGCTCGCCACCGAGCCGGGCCGGGAGTATCGGGAGCGCGATATCGCGCAGAGCCAGCTCAATCTCTACCGCTCCGAGCTGTTCCGCTTCGCGTCGGTCAGGCTCGACACCGCTCACTTCGTGCCCGGCTCGGGGGTCGTGCCCGTCACCATCTCGGTGAGGGAAGGCCCGATGCATCGGATCCGACTGGCCCTGGGTTATGGCACCAACGACTGTTTCCGCACCGGCGCGGGGTGGACTGCCCGCAACGCGCTCGGAAGCGGGCAGGTGTTCGACGTCTCGGCACAGGTGTCCAAGCTGGGAGTGGGGCGGCCCTTCGGGGCCGGCCTGGAGAACAGCTTTCTGTGTTCCGCGCTTAAGGAAGATTCCACCGGGTCCTTTCGCGCCAATTACAACGTCACCACCTCCTTTCGCCGGCCGGTGTTCCTCTCGCCGGCGAACTCGCTGACGCTGTCGCTCTTTGCCGAGCGGCGCAGTGAATTCGCCGTGTATCTCCGGGAAGACGTGGGCGGCAGCTTCACGCTGATCCGGGAAACCGCCGACCGCATCCCGATCTCGCTCACCTACCGGCTTTCCTACGGCCGCACTCGGGCCAGCGCGGCGTCCTTCTGCGCGTTCTTCAACGCCTGCACCGAAGATGACGTGAGTCAGCTGCGGCAGCAGCGCCCGCTCGCGACGCTCACCCTGGGGGCCACCCGAAGCCGGGTCAACAATCCGCTCGACCCCAGCCGCGGCTCGAACTGGTCGGCCGAAGTGACCCACAGCTCGACGGCGCTCGGCTCCTCGCGTTTCGAGCAGTTCACCCGCCTGATCGGTGATGCCTCCGCCTACTGGCCGGTCGGCGGCTCGGTGCTCGCGCTGCATGCGCGCGGCGGGATGATCGTCGCGCCGCGGCTGGTCCTCGGGGGTGGCGCGACCAACTTCGTGCCGCCGGAGCAGCGCTTCTATGCCGGCGGCCCGAACGATGTGCGCGGATACAATCGCAACCAGCTGGGCCCCCTGGTCTACGTCGTGCGCGAATCCGTGCTGGATAGCGCCGGCAACGTGCCGGTGGGGCTGCCGGAGGACTCGGTGCGCATCGCGGCAACCGGCGGCAACTCGATCGTGATCGCCAACGCCGAGCTGCGGATCCCTTCGCCGTTCTTTACCGATCGGCTGCGCTTTGCGCTGTTTGTGGATGGCGGCAGCGTCTGGCAGCGCGGCGGCAAGGGCCCGGGCTCGACCCTCGCGTTTCGGATCACCCCCGGAGTAGGGCTCCGCTTCGTGACCCCACTCGGCCCGGCGCGGGTCGATGCGGCCTACAACCCCTACACGCTGCTCGGCGGCCCGTTGTACAAGATCCTCCCCACGGGAGAGCTGGTGCTGATTCAGGACAACTACTCCAAGACGGTGAAAACCGGCCGGGGCCTGGTCTTCCAGTTCTCCGTGGGACACGCGTTCTGATGCATCGCCAGATCGCGCGCTCCGTCTTCATCCTGCTGTGCGGCGCCGTGGCGACCGGCCTCGGCGTCGCGGGCGCGCTGCTCTTCACCGTTCCCGGGCGCAACTTGCTCGCGCGGCTGCTGAGCGGGCAGTCTCCCCGTCTGCTCCGCGGCTCGGTCTATATCGGCGCGATTCGCGGCGGCTGGGTGACCGGCTTCGCGCTGGACAGCGTGGTGATCCGCGACACCGCGGGCGTGCCGCTGCTCTCGGCGTCGCACGTTGAAGTGCGCTATCGGCTCGCCAATTTTCTGGCGGGCCGGGTGGTGCTGAGCGGCGTCCGGGTCACCCGCCCCGAGCTCCAGCTCATCAAGCACCGGAGCGGACGGCTCAACTTCGAAGAAATCTTCCGGCTGGGAGAAGGAAAGGGCGGCGCCTCGCCCCTGATCGAGCTCCACGATCTCTCGGTTAACGACGGCAGGGTGACGATCCGGCTGCCCTGGAATCCTGACGGCAGACTCCGCTCGGCGCGCCAGATCGATTCCGCGCTGGCCGCTGAGCGCCGCAAGCCGGGCCGCCGGATCGACAGCGGACCGGAAGGGCTCGAACTGATTCGCAGGATTGACGGCCTGAACGCACAGTTCCCGCTTTTCCGGGTTTCCACCCCCGACCGGCAGCCCCTGACGGTGGAGATCGCTCAGCTCGCCGCCCGGGTCAGCGATCCGGCGCTCGACATCCGCGAGCTGCGGGGAACCGTGCGCACGAAAGGAGATTCGCTCTTGTTCGAGCTCGAGCACGCCGCCTTGCCGGGGACCTCGGGGCAGGGTTCCGGGCGACTCGACTGGCCGAGAGACACTATCCTCTACCGCTTCAATTTCCGGCTTCCCCAGCTCGCGCTTGCGGATCTCCGCTTCATCTCCCCCCTCTTCCCCGCCTTCACCGGTTCGGCCAGGGTACAGGCCACCTCGCTGAGCGGCACGCGCACCGAATTCGATATCCGCGGGCTCAGTGTGGGCGATAGTGTGAGCAAAGTGAACGGCAATCTGGTTGCGATCTCCGACGTCTATCGTGGACTCGGCTTTCGCCGCCTCGACGTTGCGCTCAGCAACCTCGACCTCGAAGTGGTACGCCCCTACCTCGATACGCTGCCTTTTTATGGGAGACTCACCGGCCCGCTCCGCGCCGATGGGTTCTTCGACGCGCTGACCGTATCGCTCGACTGGCTCTTTCAGGACGCCAAGGCCGACGCCGCTGAGAACCACGTCGCTCTGGAGGGCCGGCTGCGGCTCGGCGGCGCCGAGGGGATCTACTTCGATGGTGCCAGGACCAGCCGGGCGGATCTCGATCTTCGCAGCGTCAGACTGCTCGCACCGGCCGTGATTCTTCAGGGCCGCCTGGGACTCGCGGGCAGCTTGAACGGGCCGCTCAAGAACGTGGTGTTCGCGGGCAGCGCGGAGCACCGCGACTCGACCCGGCCGGCCAGCCGGCTCAACGGGACGGTGCGCCTGGACACGCGGGGCGCGATTCTCGGGCTCGAAGCCGATGTCGTGCTCGACTCGCTGGTCTTTGAGGGAATCCGGCCCTCTTTTCCGGGACTCAAGACCCGCGGCGCGTTAGGCGGAAACCTCAAGCTGGCGGGCTTCCTCGATCGTCTCGCCGTAAATGCTGTGCTGGGAGGAGCACTCGGCCAGGTCGACGCGATCGGCAGGGTCACGCTTCAGCCGCCCCGCTGGGGCGCCGACTCAATGCGATTCCGCTTTCAGCGTCTCGACCTCGCGGCGCTGACCGGCGGCGGCGTCGGGACGGCGCTGCAAGGGACCCTCGAAGCGTCGGGGACGGTCGATTCGGCCGTGGCGCCGGAAGTCCGCCTGGCGTTGCGCCTCGGCCCGAGCCGCATCCGGGAAATCTCGCTCGATTCGGTAACAGCACTGCTGGGAGCGCAGGACTCAGTCCTTACGATCGACACCCTTCGCGCCTTCTGGCGAGGAGGGCGGCTCCAGGGCGGCGGGACGCTGGGATGGACCGTCCCCAAGAACGGCCGCCTGGTTCTGCAGCTCGAAGCGCCCGAGCTCGCCGGCTTCGATTCGCTGGCGCTCAGGCTCAGCGGTCTGGCGCGGGACACCGCGGCAGGAGACCTGCCGCTGCGCGGCAGCGCCCGCGCTGAGCTCACGCTCGAGGGTGCGCTCGGCGCGCTGCGGGTTAGGGGCGCTGCCACGCTCGACTCGCTCGGCTGGCTTGCCTATCGGGCCAAATCGGTGACCGGTCGGGTGAGCTGGACCCAGCGGGCGCCGGCGCTGGAGGCGGAAATCGCGGCCGATTCGCTCTGGCGGCGGCAGCTCGTCTTCACCCAGGTGCAGGGACAGCTCCGCGGCCGTCCAGATTCTCTGGGCTGGGCGGTGTCGGGCAGCAGCCGGGACGTGGCGTCGCTCGGCGCCGGGGGGAGCCTCCAGGAAATTCCCACAGGGAAACTGTTCCATGCCGACAGCGTGAACCTCAAGCTGCTCGGTCGCCGGTGGGGACTCGAAGGCGCGCTGAACGCGCGGTTGACGCCAGCGGCCCTGGCGCTCGACACCGTGCGGTTTGTCACCCAGGACGGCTCCGGCAGCATCCAGCTGGCGGGTGACCTGCCGCGTCAGGGCCCGGGCCAGATCTCGCTGACGGCGCTGGGGGTGCAGCTCCGCGACATCTATGGACTCGCTCAGCGCGACACCGCGGGCATCGCTGGCGTCGTGGCGGTCGATGCGCGCTTGAGCGGCACGGCCCCGTTGCCGGAGCTGCGCGGCACCGCGTCGATCACCGGCCCCGTGTTCGGTGATTTCCACGCTCCGCTGATTCGAGCGGCCTTCGATTATCGCGGGCAGACCCTGCGCGGAAATCTGACGTTCTGGCGCACCGGCAAGCCGGTCGTCGAAGCGGATCTCACGGTGCCCTATGATCTGGCTCTGCAGAAAGTGGCGCGGCGGCAGCTCCCCGGGCCCTTGAACATCGTGGTGCGCGGAGACAGCATCGATCTGGCGTTGGCCGAAGCCTTCACCCCGAATCTCCGGCAGGTAAGCGGGCTGCTGAATATCGACGCGCAGATCGAGGGTAGCTGGGAAACGCCGCGGCTGGCGGGCCAGGCCAGGATCATCGACGGCGCGGCCGTCGTGCCCGGGTTAGGGATCGGGTATCATGGAATCAATGGCGTTCTCCGGCTCGCCCAGGACTCGATCCTGACCACAGGGCTGCATATCGGCAGCCGCACCGGGGTGCTGGACGTCGGGGGCGGAATCCGGCTCGAGCGGCTCACCAGCCCGGCGCTCAACCTGTCGCTGACCGCGCATGATTTCGAGCTGATCAACGTGAGCAACTACATGACGCTGCGGAGCAGCGGCACGGTCCAGCTCGCCGGCACGCTGCAGCACCCGGTGCTCAGCGGCAGCGGGCGGGTCACCAACAGCGTGATCTACTTCGCCGACCTGATCGAAAAGGACGTCGTCAACCTGGAGAGCAGCGACCCGCTCTTCGCCGATCTGGTCGACACCCTCGCCCTGCGCAAGTATTCCCTCGGCGCCCCCTTGCAGAGCCGCTTCCTCGATTCGCTCAACGTCCGCGACCTGCAGCTCGAGATCGGCGACGCCGTCTGGCTGCGCTCCAACGAAGCCAACTTCCAGCTCGAGGGGCGGATCTTGGTCAACAAAATCCGGCAAGTGTACCGGCTGGACGGCACGCTCGATGTGCCGCGCGGCACCTATACGCTCAAAGCCGGCTTCATCAACCGGACCTTCACGGTGGAGCGGGGCACGGTGCGCTATTTCGGCGACCTCAATGCGGAGCTCGACGTCGAAGCGCGGCACGTCGTGAGGACGCCCCAGCAGGAAGGCGAGGATATTCCGGTGATCGCGCACATTACCGGAACCCTGCTGATCCCCAAGCTCAGCCTCAGCTCCGCGCCCGACCGGCCGCCCATGTCGGAGCCCGAGCTCATGTCGCTGCTGGTGCTGGGCACCTCGGAAAACACCCTCACCGGCCTGCAGAGCAGCCAGTTCCAGCTCAGCTACTTCAAGGCCGCTCCGTTCATCGCGCTGTCGAGCGAGTTGCAGCGCACCATCGTGTCCGACCTCGGAATCCACGCGATCGACATCCTCGAGATCCGGCCCGGGATCGCCAGCAGCGGCCTGATCGGCGGCGCGGGACCCACCGAGCTCGCCATCGGCAAGGCGCTCACCCGCAAATTGTTCGTGACCGCGAACGCGGGCTTCTGTGTCGGCTCGAGTCAGCCCACCTTCAGTCCGCAAAACCTGGGGGCGACCCTGGAATACCGCATCCGCCGCGACCTGCGTGCCCAGCTCGCCGCCGAGCCGGTGCAAACCTGCCTGCTGCGTGGCGTCGACATCTTCGGAATCACCAAGCGCTACCAGTTCGGCGCCGAGCTGCGCTGGGATCGCGACTACTGAGTTGGCCCGCGCTCTCCTCATCACCAATCCCGTCGCCGCCCGCACCGAGGAGCTGACCTGGCACCGGGTCGCCCAGTCACTCGAGCGAGCGGGGTGGCAGACCGAAATCGCAGTGACCTTGGCGCCGGGCCACGCCCGGGAGCTCACCGCGCAGGCCGTCACGGCCGGGGTGGACGCGATCGCGGTCTTCGGGGGAGACGGCACCACGATGCAGGCCGCGGCCGGGCTGGTGGGCACCGAGATCCCCCTCGGACTCATTCCGGGCGGCACCGGCAACGTGCTGGCGGGGAACCTGCGGATTCCCTCCGACCCGTTGCGGGCGGTGCGCCTGCTGACCCATGGACAGCGGCGGGTGATCGATCTGGGCCGCGTGGTGTTCCCCGATGGCGAGCACTATTTCGGAGTCGCCGTGGGGGCCGGCATCGACGCGCGGGTTATGGGGGAGACCGCGCCCCTCGACAAGCGGCGCTGGGGCATCGCCGCCTACATGGCCACGACCCTGCGCGTGCTCTCGGATCTGCGCAGCACGGCTTTCGCCGTCACGGTCGATGGGGAGCTCCTGGAGACCCACGCCGCGCTCGTGCTGATCATGAATTGCGGTGAGATGATTCCTCCCCTGATCCGCGTGCGGCCGGAGATCAGCCCCGAGGACGGGTTGCTCGACCTCGTCGCGGTGACTGCCGACTCGCCCTGGCAGGGATTGCGGGGGCTTTTGCGTGTCGTCCTGGATGGACGGCGCGGGGAGATTCGCGAGACGCCCTAT
>DASYPD010000151.1:0-6349 GCA_036007005.1 Gemmatimonadales bacterium | reverse complement strand
GAGTACGATGCTCGATGGGCGGAGCTGTACTCGGGAGAGGCCGCGCGGGTGACCGCGGTCCTTGCCCCGTTGAGCCTGTCGCTCGAACATATCGGCAGCACCAGCGTCCCTGCGCTGGTTGCCAAACCCGTGCTCGACCTGCTCGCGGGATATGAAGATCCCAGCCTGATCCCGGCATACGTGGCCGCCTTGAGCGAGGCGGGCTACCGACACCGCGGCGAGCAGGGAATCCCGGGGCGGGAGTTCTTTCGCCGCGGGACCCCGCGCGCCTACCACCTGCACCTGACCCACATCGGTGCCGGTTTCTGGCAGGATCAACTGCTGTTCCGCAACCTGCTCCGGACGGATCCGCCCCTGCGGGCGAGCTATGCGGCACTCAAGCGGGAGCTTGCGGCCCGATATCCCCGCGATCGCGAAGCTTACATCGAGGGCAAGGGACCCTTCATTCGAGCCGCCCTGGATCGGGCCCGGCGCGCGGAATGATCCTGCGGCTTCTTCGAGCGGCTCGGCGCTCACTGGCTCATCGAGCCAAATGGCCAGGTGACCTTCAGCGGGTACGTCTGGAGTGATCTGCCGATGCTAGCCCGATACTGCACACCAGCTGTCTAACCCGCGTTGTATGGCCGACGAAGCTCGGGGCTACCTGATCCGGCAATTCGACACGGCGTGGAAGCTCGCCACCCTCCATCTGCACGGCCTCGCGCTGGACGAATGCCTGTGGCGCCCTGCTCGGCAGGGTTTACACGTGCACCAGGACGCTGCTGGCGAGTGGCGTGCAGACTGGCCGACTCACGAGGGCTATGAGCTTGGCCCACCGAGCATCGCGTGGCTGACGTGGCACCTCGGCTTCTGGTGGTCCATGGTTCTCAACCATTCATTCAGTGACGGGACTCTCGCACGCGAGGATGTCGTGTGGCCGGGCAATACCCGCGCTGTCCCTGAGTGGCTCGGCGAGCTGCAGTCAGAGTGGGGTGAGGCGCTTGAGCAGCTTACCGAGGAGGACCTGCGCTCGTCACAGCGCACGCGATGGCCGTTCCAACACCGGCCGTTCGGTGACGTCATCGCGTGGGTCAATCTCGAGCTCACCAAGAACGCCGCCGAGATCGGCTACGCACGCTTCCTCTATGCGGTCAGGGCAACCTGAAGGTATTATCGGTAACCCGCGATGACACTAGAGGATCGACTTCGACGGCATGGTGAAGCGGTCGCCACATTCATTGCCCGAGCCCAGCAGATCCCCGCGGTCCTTGCCGCAGCTCCCCGAGCCCCGGGCAAGTGGACGCCTATCGAGGAAGCGGTCCACCTTGCGCTGATTTATCGTGAATACAGCGCGGTATTCGGCGGGGCTGCTGAATTCACGCTGCTGGTGCCTCCTGACAAGGCCACGCACTATCGCGGCACCATTCTCCCCCGGATCTTGGCCGGCAACTGGTTTCCGAGCGGTGCGGCCGCACCGGACCGAGTTCAACCACATGACCGTCAGGTGACCATGCCGACCGCCCTCGCCCAGCTCCGGAGCGCGACCGATAGGTTTCACGCTGCTGCCGAAAGTGCTGCCTCGGCCGGCGTGAGCAAAGCGTGGATGCACCCGTACTTCGGGCCGTTGTCACTGCCAGACTTGGTCGACCTTCTTACCGAGCACGCCAAGCACCACGCCCGATTTCTGGTACCCAGCGGCGCCGGCTAACGCGTGGTTATTTTCCCGCTTACTCCCGACACCGCGTCGGCCGGAGGCTCCATGCCAAGAAAGCTGCAAGTCTACGAGACTCCTGAGATTACCGTCAGCTTCGAGCCCGCACTCTGTATCCATTCCGGGAATTGTGTGCGGGGACTGCCCGCTGTCTTTGACGTCCGACGCAAGCGTTGGGTGCGTCCCGAAGCGGCTTCGCCGAATGAGGTCGAGGCCCAGATCGCCCGCTGCCCATCCGGCGCCCTGAAGAGCTATCGCCCGGGGCAGTCACAGCCTGGTTCCTGAAGACAGGTTCGGGTTCCCCAGGCGTGGAGGCGCGGGGTTCGCCATGCACCCAGCCAGCGGTTCATTACGGGAATCCCTGCGCGACGCGATCCGGTTTTGGGAGCCACGGAGGCTGTGGTACAACCTGGCGCTGGCGGGGCTTTGCCTCGTCTGGGTCATCCGGACCTGGCCGCACTTCAGGCCGGCCGTTGTCCTGCCACACCTTCCCGAGCTGCTCGCCCTCATTGGGCTCGCCAACCTCTGTTATTGCGCGGCGTATCTTGTGGAGCTCTCGCTTCAGCAGTCCTCCGCGTGGGACACGTGGCGCCGCTGGCGCTGGGCCCTCTGGCTGGCCGGTACTCTCTTTGCGCTTCTGTTTGCCCAGTATTGGATCGGGGACGAGATTTATCCGTCCGTGAGCTAGGTCAACGGAACCCCCAGTCGGAGGACGACAGATTGTTCGCAAGAATGGCCGGCCTGTTGGTGGTCCTCGCCGACTGGGGCGCAGTCGCCCTTCTCGCTGATGAGTCGCCCTCGAACTGCCGCCTGGACTGCTATACCGTTGATAGTGCGGTGGTGCATGCCGACCGCATCGGTTTCATTGCGGCTCGATTGGAAACCGGGCTGGTGAGCGGTGGAGATGAAGGAACCCGACGGGCGCCTCGCCTCGTGAGCGGCTGGATCACCCCGCAGGCCTCGCAGACGATGAGCTTCGGGTTCACGATGGATGCGGTCGGGGGCCCACCCGCAGGATTCGAATTCGCCCGGACTGGTGGAGGCGCCCCGGGCGCTTGGGTCGTCCGGGAAGATCCTTCCTCGCCCGGCAATCGTATCCTGATCCAGGAAAGTGCCGATCCGACGGACTACCGGTTTCCGCTGGCGATCGTGCAAAAGGGAAGCTTCAGGGACGTTACGCTCTCCGTTCGAGCGAAGTCCGTTTCCGGGAAGGTGGATCAGGGTTTCGGGGTGGTGTGGCGATACCGGGACGCGGGGAACTACTATATCACTCGCTGCAACGCGGATGAAAACAATTGTACGATCTACCACACCGTGAACGGCCAAAGGCGCGCGTTCCAGAACAAGGCGATCAAGGTCACCAAGGGCACCTGGCATACGCTCAGGCTCCAGGCCACCGGCCGTCACTTTATCGTCTGGTTCGACGGCGGGAAAGTGCTCGATGCCACCGACGGGACGTTTTCAGATGCGGGGCAGGTCGGCCTCTGGACCAAGGCGGATTCGGTCATCCAGTTCGACGATTTTACCATCGAGGGCCACTGACCCGCTTCGAGTCTCCGTGACACTCTCAGCCAACACCGCGCTGCTCCTGATCGATGTCCAGCAGGGTCTCGACGACCCGCGCTGGGGCGAACGCAACAACCCTGGCGCGGAGCGCAACATTGCCGCGCTGCTCGCGGCCTGGCGCCGGACGCAGCGTCCGGTCATTCACGTGCAACACATGTCCCGGGAACCCGACTCACCACTCCGGCCGGACCGGCCGGGCAACGCGTTCAAGCCAGAGGCGGTCCCGGAGCCCGGTGAGGCGATCTTCCAGAAGACGGTGAACAGCGCTTTCATCGGTACGGCGCTCGAAGCGCACCTCCGCGCTCAGCAGATTGACACCGTCGTCCTCGTGGGCCTGACCACCGATCACTGCGTGTCCTCTACGACGCGCATGGCGGCGAACCTCGGCTTCACGGCAATCGTGGTGTACGATGGCACGGCCACGTTCGAGCGCACGGGCCCGGACGGCGATCGCTATAGTGCCGAGCATATGCATCGACTCGCGCTGGCGAGCCTCCACGGCGAATTCGCGACGGTCCGGCGGACCAACGAAGTGCTGGCGGAGCTTGCCTGAGGCTTCGGAAAGTTCAGGCACGCGGATTCCGACACCCGTCTCATGATTTCTCTGACGCCGCTCATACTCGAAGCTCATGGAATCCGGCTGGAACCTCTCGCCCAGGACCATGCTAGTGCGCTGGCGGCCGCGGCCGCCGATGGCCGGCTGTGGGAGCTCTGGTTTACCTCCGTCCCCCAGCCTGAGCAAACCGCTGCGTACATCGCGGAGGCACTCCACGGCCAGCAGGCCGGCCACATGCTGCCGTGGGCGGTTCGCGAGTTGGAGACCGGCGAGATCGTCGGGAGCACGCGCTATCACGACGTCGTCACCCCGATCGACCGGGTGGAGATCGGATACACGTGGTACGCCTCGAGCTGGCAGCGCAGTCACGTCAACACAGTGTGCAACTCTTGCTCCTTGGGCACGCGTTCGAAGCATTGGGCTGCCGCGTCGTCGGTTTGCGGACAGACAACTTCAATTTCGCCTCGCAGCGGGCCATCGAGGCCCTCGGCGCCCGCAAGGACGGCGTGATTCGTCACCACCATGCCCGGCGCAATGGCACGGTCCGGGACACTGTGATGTACAGCATCCTGGCCACGGAATGGCCTGACGTGAAGCGTCACCTCACGACGCGTCTGGCGCGGCATGGCCGCTCGGACAGCTGAAGTGGGCCCCTATGCGAATTGAGAGGGAGCGCCTGATGCTGGCTGCGCTGGTCGTCGCCACGGGCTGTGCCGACGTCGCGCGGTTCGAATCTCAGGAGCCCGGCGGTCGACTCGGAGCGTGGGTCCCTGACTCCAATGCGACCATCCTCCGCACGGCGCTCTCCCAACTCAATGACCCTACGCTCGCCGTCGTCTCATATCCGGCAGACTGGCGTGCACTCTGGTCGCAGACGTGGGGAGGACTCGACGCGTCGCCTGCCCTTCCAGCGGTCGACTTTGTGCTGTCATCGGTTGTCGTCGTTGGACTCGGGAAGCGCGCCGGACTGGGCTATTCGGTGAGCATCGACAGTATTGTCGTACGCACGGTGGGCTCGGTGCTTTATGCCACCGAATCGTTGCCCGGCGCACACTGCGGCGCTTCCAGCGGATTCTCCGCTCCCGTCCACATGGTGCTGGCGCCCGGACACCCGCCGATCACCGACTGGCGGGTCGGCACGATCACCCCTGCCTGCTGAGCCAGGGACCGGTACCTGACCCTGGCTCACTGACCAAGAAGAGAAGGTGATGGCTGGCCCCACGGCGGCCTCCGCGCGAGTATGTTCTGCGAAGCCGCGCGGCCGTTCGCGCTCAGTTTCCACCCCCACATCGGAGGTCGCATGCTCCTGTTTCGAGGCCCGGTTTTCCTGGCGGGGTGCGTCGCCTGCCTCAGCGCCTGTCAGCCGCAAGCCCCTGCCGATCAGAGCGCCGCTGCCGTCGAGGCGGTGCGCACGGCGGATGTGGCGTGGGAGAAAGCCTTCTCCGCGCGGGATACCACTGCCGCCGTGGCGGCGGTCGAGCCCAGCGGCTCGGTGCTCCCACCCAACGCGCCTATCGCGACCGGACCGGACGCGATTCGCGCCTTGTTCACGGGCTACTATGCTCTCCCGGGAATGACGCTCCATTGGCAGCCGGTGAGCATCGAGGCCGCTCGCTCAGGGGAACTCGCATACTCCAGAGGCACCTACGAGCTCAGCTTTACGGATCCCAAAGGGAAGCCGATGACCGATCATGGCAAATACGCCACGATCTGGCGCAAGCAGGCAGATGGCAGCTGGAAAGTGGTGGTCGACATCTTCAACTCGGACTCGCCGGTGCCGGGTATGTGAGCCGGAGTTAGCGGGACCCCGACAGCTGCTTCATCACGAGAGTCCACATGGTCGAAATCAGCGTGCAGGGAGACCGTATCCGGCTCGAGGTGCAAGGCTGGGATCAGTTCTGGGCCTTCAAGAGTCAGCTCGAATTCCCGCTGGCCCACGTTCGCAGCGTACGGCAGGATGCCGAGCCGGCGCTCGGCTGGTGGCATGGCTTCCGCCTGCCGGGTACGAACCTTCCCGGTGTCTTGACGGCCGGAACCTTCTACCAGCACGAGGGCGCCGTGTTCTACGACGTTCACGACCCGGAGCGAACGATCGTGTTCGAGCTGGAGCACGAACACTATCGTCGGCTGGTGGTGGAGGTAGAGGACCCAGCGGCCACGGTTGCGATGGTCAACCAGGCCCTCGCCCAACGCCGAGGCTGAGTCCGCCGGCGCCTCCGGGCTTCTACGGTCCTAATCGGGAGGAGATGCAGGCGATGCGTGCGCAAATGGAGACCGCGGAGGCCTAAGGTGCGCAATCCGCTTGCTCGCCTTCGCCGCTTGTGCCTCTCGTTGCCGGACGCACACGAGGTCGAGGCGTGGGGTGCGCCGACCTTTCGGGTTCGCAACAAGCTCTTTGCCATGTATGCCGAGGCCGGCAATCATCACGGCGCCGGCCGTGCGGCGGTTTGGTGCAAGGCTGGACCGGGGAATCAGGCCTTCATGGTTCAGGCCGATCCGCGTCGCTTTTTCGTGCCGCCGTACGTCGGGCCGAGCGG
>DASYPD010000150.1:0-12312 GCA_036007005.1 Gemmatimonadales bacterium | reverse complement strand
GTGAGCGCGATGGGCACCGGGATGCCGTAGCGCTTCATGGTGTAGATCGTCATGGGGGCATTGCCCGATTGCAGCGGAGTGAGGTAGGCGGCCCAGGCGCCCATGCCGCCGGCCAGGATCATGCCTTTCAGCGAGGGATTGGGGTGGATCTCGCGGGCCAGCACCCAGAGCCGCGCGCCACCCCCGAGCCAGTCCAGCGACGCGAGGCCGCAGCCCGCGAGCACCCACAGCCAGTGAATCCGGGGAATCGCCGCGAGCAGGGCGCTGGAGTTGTTGCCGTAGAACAGCAGGGCGGCGATCGCCAGGCCCGTGCCGAGCAGAAACAGCTCGAACCCGCGCCGAAGCAGCTTGGGAGTGAGGAGCCTGCCCATGTGGCTCTAAGCTACCTCCGACTGGATTGCTTCGGGGGCTGCGCCCCCACGCAATGACCGGGGCTATTGTTCAGGCGTGGCCGATCCCGTTCTGCGCATCGTCAACGCCCGCCAGCACAATCTGAAGGGCCTCACCGTCGACCTGCCGCGCCGCCGACTCATCGTGGTGACGGGGCCGTCGGGCTCGGGGAAGAGCAGTCTGGCCTTCGACACGCTCTACGCCGAGGGGCAGCGCCGTTACATCGAATCGCTCTCCACCTACGCCAAGCAGTTCCTCGAGCGGATGCCGAAGCCCCTGGTGGACCGGCTCGAGGGGATCGCCCCGGCGGTGGCCATCGAGCAGAAGAATCCCACCGTCTCGAGCCGCTCGACCGTGGGGACCGCGACGGAGGTCTACGATTTTCTCCGCCTGCTCTGGGCCCGCGTGGGAACCGCGTTCTGCCGGGAGTGCGGACACCCCGTGGTCAAAGACACCCCTACGGAGGCCGCCGAGCGGATCGCGCAGCTGGGCGATGGCGGGGTGCGGGTCAGCTTCCCGGTGCCGGCCGCAGCGCGGGTGAGCCACGCGGCGATGGTCGAGAATCTTCGCGCGCTCGGCTTTCTCCGGATCGAGGCCGCCGGGAGAGAGTATCACCTGGATGAGCTTCCGCCTACTGCCGACCTGGCCGGCAGGGGGGAAGTGCTGGTGGTGGTGGACCGGCTGAGCGCCCGTAATGGCTCGCGGGTCAGTGAAGCGGTGGCGCAGGCGTTCGGGGAGGGCGAAGGGGTGTGCATCGTGCTCCACGAGAGTGGAAGGCTGCGCTTTACCGAGCAGCTCGCGTGCAGTGTCTGCGATACGCCGGCGGTTCCGCAGAGCCCGCTGCTCTTCTCGTTCAACAGCCCGCGGGGCGCCTGCGGCGGGTGCAACGGATTCGGCGCGGTGCTGGAATACGACGAATCGCTGGTGGTGCCGGATCCGCGGCGCAGTCTGCTGGAGGGGGCGATCGATCCCTGGACCAAGCCGCGCTATGAGAGCCGCCGCAAGCTGCTGTTCGAGACGGCACGCAAGCTGGGCGCCGATCCGAGCGCGCCCTGGCGCTCGCTCAAAGCGGGAATCCGGCGCGAGCTGCTCTACGGCAAAACAGGCCGCTACGTGGGGATTTTCCCCTTCCTCAAGGGCCTGGAGGAAAAGCGCTACAAGCAGTACATCAGGGTCTTTCTGCGGCAGTATCAGCTCGCCAAGGTGTGCCCCGCCTGCGCCGGCACGCGGCTCAACCCGCACGCACTGGCGGTGCGGCTCGCGGGCTCGACCATCGCGCAGGCCGCGGCGCTGCCGCTCGTCGCCCTGCGTGAGTGGCTTGGTCAACTCGAGCTGAGCGGGGCGCAGCGGGAGATTGCGACCCACATTTTCGAGGAGCTGCTGGCGCGGGTCGATTTTCTGCTCGAGGTGGGACTCGGCTACCTGAGCCTCGACCGGCAGGCCCGCACCCTCTCGGGAGGCGAAGCCCAGAGGATCGCGCTCGCGAACGCGTTGGGCGCCCGGCTGATCGATTCGCTGTACGTGCTCGATGAGCCCTCCATCGGGCTGCATCCTCGCGATACCGACCGGCTGCTTGCGCTGCTCAAGCGGCTGCGGGACAGCGGGAACAGCGTGCTCATGGTCGAGCACGACCTGAGCGCGATTCGCCAGGCGGATTTCATGCTGGAGCTCGGACCCGGCAGCGGCGAGCGCGGCGGCCGGCTGGTCTATGCGGGGCCGCTGAACGGCGGCATCGACACCCTGACCGGCGACTACCTCTCGGGCAAGAAGCGGATCGCCGTACCCAGTGTGCGGCGCCACGCCGGCCCGCAGTGGCTCACGCTGCGCGGCGCGCGCCTGCACAATCTCGCCGGCGTGGACGCCGATATCCCGCTCGGCACCCTGACCGCGGTAACGGGAGTGTCCGGCAGCGGCAAGAGCACGCTGGTGCACGACGTGCTCTATCGCCAGCTCGAGGCCCGGCTGCACGGAGAGCATTCCGCCAAATCCCATCTGGGCGAAGCCGTGGGCGAAGTCGCCGAGCTCGGCGGCTGGGAGCTGCTGGCGGACGTGGTGCTGGTGGATCAGTCTCCCATCGGGCGCTCGCCGCGCTCCAATCCCGTCACCTACATCAAGGCGTTCGACGAGATCCGCGAGCGGTTCGCCGCGCAGCCGCTGGCGCGGGAGCGCAAGTACAGCGCGGCGACCTTCTCCTTCAATCTGCCGGGGGGACGCTGCGAGGAGTGCGAAGGCGCCGGCCACGTGCTGGTGGAGATGGTGTTCATGGCCGATGTCTTCGTGCCATGCGAGGCCTGTGGCGGCACCCGGTACAAGCGAGCGGTACTCGACGTGCGCATTCAGGGCAAGTCGATCGCCGAAGTGCTGCAATGGACCGTGGACGAGGCGATCACGCGCTTCCACCATCAGCCAAAGCTCGGCGCCGCGCTCTGGCAGCTCCAGCAGGTGGGGCTCGGCTACCTGCGGCTGGGGCAACCGGCGACGACACTCTCTGGCGGCGAAGCCCAGCGGCTCAAGATCGCCCGAGAGCTGTCGCACGCCGGCAAGCGTGCGGGCCGGAAGCTCTATCTGCTCGACGAGCCGACCACCGGATTGCATCTGGATGATGTGCGGGTGCTGATTCAGGTGCTCGACCGGCTGGTGGATGCGGGGAACACGGTGGTGGTGATCGAGCACCATCCCGACGTGATCAAACGGGCCGACTGGGTGATCGATCTAGGGCCGGAAGCCGGGGAGCAGGGTGGTCGGGTCGTGGTGCAGGGAACGCCCGAGGCGGTGGCGGCGTGTGGGGCCTCGCATACGGGGAAGTACCTCTCTAGGGAGCTAGGGGTTGGGGAACAACCCTAGCTCCCTAGCTCCCTAGCTCCCTTTAGGATGAGCTCCCACGCTCCGAACATCGTCCTCCGTGGTCGTGAGATGCCCGAGTGCGAGCCGCAAGACGTACCTTCCCTTGAGCTGGGTGCCGGTGAGGAAGAGCCTGCCGGTGGCGTCGATGCGGGTTAGGAGATCGTGGTTGAACGCACAACGCCGGCAGGAAGCCAATCATCAGGGTGTGGGAAGACGACAACGGCAGCAAGTGTGAGATGAATACGGAGGAAGAGGATTATGAGGACGCAGCAGCGGTTGCAACGGGCGGTGTCGCTACTATCATTGCTGGACTGGTATACCCCAATGCGTATACCCCGCTTGAAATGCTCGCCGGAGGTCTCCTCGAGTTGGCAGCGTACGCTGTACTGAGTTCAGGAGATGACTACATTGGACTTGTCGCCCTTCCGAACGGAATGGCGTCCGGGACTGAGCCGAAACAGATCCGCAATGATGGGACCTTTACTTTTCCCGCGTCGCTCCCTAGCTCCCAGCCTCAAAGGTCCAGGAGGCGAGTATGCACAGAATCTTTGTAGCACGCCTCGATCCAGGGCAGCGCATCCAAAGAGTTGTCCTGTTCGGCTTGTTTTGGGGATTTGGCGGTTACGCCTCGGTCTCCGGACAAGACAGGAACCCGGTACCGAATCGTCTCCATCATCGTGCATTCACGCTCGCCGCTGGTCCGGATCTCATGCTCCATCGTTCAACGCTGGAGCTCGGCTTCGCGACGGGCACCGCCAGTGGAGGCACGGGCTTTTTTACGAACATGAGACTCGGCAGCTATTCTCCGCGGGGAACCTTTGGAACTCTTAGAGCGGAGGGCCTAGGGTATCAGGAAGATCGCAGACCGTATTACGCGGGGATTCAGTTCGGACTCATTGACCGTCGCGAGCTGTCGGGCGAATGGCGGTTCATCACCCGTACTTCGGTCTCCCTCACTACCTTGTGGGGTCAGCCCGCTCAATTCGACAATACTCAGGCCGACCCTGAGATCACGCCGCGCGTAGGGCCACATCTGGCCCCGGGAGTCGAGGTCGGGCTGGGGCTTGGCCGATGGAGATCTGGATTTTCGCCCTGGGCTGAACTGCGCGTGAACGCGGAGTATATCCGGTCTATCGGTGTAATCGCCGGTGGACCCACGCTATTGGTTGGCTTAAGCTATCAGCCGAAGGGTCGTGGGGCGCCATCCCACCTGTCGAAGCGGTAGGCGTCCGGAGGAGGGGAAGCAAAGCACGGCAGCGCGGGGCTCGGAAGTCGCCCCTTCCCAGCTTCGCGCTATTCGCTATTCGCTAGCTCCTGAATCAGGCCCCACGCCTCGCGCACCTCCGCTTCCGTTGTGGTCAGGTGTCCCAGCGCCAGCCGCAGGACGTACTGCCCCTTGAGCTGGGTCCCGGTCAGGAAGATCTTCCCGGTAGCGTTGATGCGGGTTAGGAGATTGCGGTTCTGCACATCGTCTCCTTTGCGCCGGAAGCAAACGGTGGCGAGTGGAGCTTCGCCGATCTGCTCGAAGTCGGGATCAGCACGCACCCACGCTGCAAACAGCTTCCCCAACCGGATATGCTCCCGGACCATGGCCTGCAATCCTTCGGCTCCGTAGCTCCGGATCACGAACCAGAGTTTGAGCGCGCGGAAGCGGCGGCCGAGCTGAATGCCCCAGTCGCGGTAGTTGACCACGCTGTCGTCATAGGCGGTCTTGAGGATCTCGGCGGAGGCGCCGAAGGAGCGCAACAAGGCCGCCCGATCGCGCACGAAATAGGCCGAGCAGTCGAAATTCACCAGCAGCCACTTGTGGGGGTTGAAGACCAGGCTGTCGGCGTGCTCCGCGCCCGCGAGGATCCAGCGCATTTCCGGCAGAATCGCGGCCGACCCGGCGAACGCGGCGTCCACGTGGAGCCAGAGCCGCTCGCGCTGGCAGAGCTCGGCGATCGCCGGCAGCGGATCAATGGCGGTGGAGCCCGTGGTGCCCACCGTGGCGACCACGCAAGCCGGGCGCAGCCCCGCGGCTTTGTCCTGCGCGATAGCGTGGTCGAGCGCGCCAACGCTCAGCGCGGCGTTCTCGTCGGTCTCGATGAGCCGGATGTTCTCGGGCGCAAATCCCGCAAGCCGTGCCCCCTTGGGGACAGACGAATTGGCCTCCTCGCTGGTATAGATCGTAAGCCGCTCGACGCTTCCGACCTTCCGACTTTCCGACTCTCCGACTTTCGCATCCCGCGCCGTGATCAGCGCCACCAGCGTCGCAGTCGAGGCGGTATCCTGAATCACGCCGGTAAACGCGTCCGGCAGGCCGATCATCTGGCGCAGCCAGTCCAGCATTACCTGCTCGAGCTCGGTGGCGGCGGGAGAAGTGCTCCACGACATGCACTGCGCCCCGATAGTCGCCGTGAGCATTTCGGCGAGAATCGAAGGCGGGCTGGTATTGGCCGGGAAGTAGCCGAAGAAGCCGGGATGGCCCCAGTGGGTGAGCCCCGGCACGATCAGCTGCTGGAAATCTTCGAGCAGCCGCTCGAAGGACTCGGGCTGCTCGGGCGGCGCCGCCGGAAGCTTCGCGCGAATCTCGCCCGGCGCCACGTTCGGCTGGACCGGATACTCGGCGACCTCCGCGAGGTAGTCGGCCATCCAATCGACCAGCTCGTGCGCCTGGCGGCGGAAGGCTTCCGGATCGAGAACCGGAGGCGTCATGTTAGCATTCTCCCATGCCGAACGTGATTTGCCTCTGGGCCGAAGCGGGGGTGACGCCGATCGACTGGGCCGCCGCCTGCCGGGAGCTTTCCGCACGAGACCCTGCCCTCGGCGCGGTAATCGCACGCGTGGGGGGCGAGGGATTCATCGGGCGGCCGTCGCGCTCCGCGTTCGAATCGCTCACCCACAGCATCGTCTACCAGCAGCTCTCGGGCAAGGCCGCGGAAACGATCTTCGGCCGCTTCCGCGCGCTGTATGGCAGCGCTGGCTTTCCCGCCCCCGAAATCGTGCTCGACACGCCGCACCGGAAACTGCGGGGTGCCGGGCTCTCCGAGGCCAAGGCGAAGGCGATCAAGGACCTGGCGGCGCACGCGGCACGCGGCGAGATCCCCTCGATCGAGGAACTGCGCCAGACCGAGCCGGAAGCGATCATCGAGCGGCTCACCGTGGTACGCGGGATCGGACGCTGGACCGTGGAAATGCTGCTGCTTTTTCGCATCGGCCATCCCGACGTGCTGCCGGCCCACGACCTCGGGATTCGTAAAGGACTGGCGCGGATCCAGCGTCGGCGCGAACTCCCGGAGCCGGACGCGGTCATGCGCCGGGGCGAGCGCTGGCGGCCGTACCGCTCGGTGGCGAGCTGGTATCTCTGGCGAGCAGCAGAGCTGCCGCGAGCCCGATCGCGCTCCCGCTCCCGGTAAGGGCGAGGAGATCGCCGGCTTCGACGCGGGTGGCGGCGGTGGGCGCGGGATCGCGGTGTGCGCCGCGGGAGAGGGCGACGACGATGGCCCCAGTGCGGCCCCGCAGGTTCAGCTCACCCAGCGTCTTCCCCGCCGCTTCGCTCCCCGGCATCACCTCCACCGGCACGATGGTGCCTAACCCGGGCAGCATTCCCCGCACGGTCTCGAACATGCCGGTGTCCCCCGAATGCGCCTGCTTGCCGAGCACGTGCACCACGAGCTCGGCGCCGGCGCGGGTGTGCCGGTCGAGATCGGTCGCGGTGCGCCAGAACGCGACGGCCAGCACGACGAGATAGGCTACGATGACGCCCAGCACGCCGAAGGGTGGCACGAAGGGAAGCGTCAGCACGGTCAAGGGCACCCCGACGGCGATCACCATCCCCATCTGCAGCGTGACGAAGAGCGTGCGCCGCGGAGCGAAGCCCTGGTCCACTCCTTTCACCGGCTTGGGAACGGCCGCCTCGGCGAGGCTGCGCGCCAGCCGCCGGGTGGTACGCACCAGGCCGAAGGCGAACGGAAGCGCGATCAGGGCCCCGGCGCCGAGCAGCGCGAGCCGCAGGCCGGGTGAAGCGGCCACTGGGCTGCCGACCCAACCCGACAAGCGCCGATAGGCCACCGAGGTAGCGATGATCGCGGCGGTGACGGCCGCGGCATCCAGCAGGAGAAAACGCACCAGACGCTTGCGGCGCGCCGCAGGCTCGCTGGGCGGCATGGGAGCGACCAACAGCTCCACCCAGGAGGCGTAAAGGCTCGCCACCGTTTGCACCGGATGCGGCAGCTTGCGGTCCACCCAGGCCGCCACGCTCCCGGCGCGGCGCGCCAGCAACGGGGTGGTGAGCGCGGTCGCCGTCGCCACCGCCACGGCCACCGCATAGAGCCGGTTTCCCGTCGCGGTGGAGGCCGCGCCGAGGCCGGCGATGACAAAGGAGAACTCGCCGATCTGGGCGAGGCTGAGGCCGGCGCGGACCGAGTCGCGGGTGCCATAACCCGCGAGAAACACGCCGGCGGTCACCCCGATCGTCTTGCCGAGCAGCACCACGACGAAGAGCAGCAGCGCGGCGGCCCACGCCCCCGCGATGGCGCCGGGCTGAAAGAGCATGCCGACGGCCACGAAGAAGATCGCGGCGAAGAGATCCCGCACCGGCCGGATGGTCTCGGCGACGAGATGGTGCTTGCCCGACTCCGCCACCAGCGCGCCGGCGAGAAAACCGCCGAGCGCAACGGAGTAACCCGCAGCGAAGCTCAGCACCGCGAAGCCGAAGCAGATCCCGAGCACCGCGACGAGCGTCGTCTCGGCGCGCCGCAGGGAAAGCACCAGGTTGATCACCCGGGGGACCACCAGCATCCCGCCAACGACGAGGAGCAGCAGGAAGAGGCCGAGCCGCGCCAGCAGATCGGCCAGCAGCCGCCCCGAGAGGTCGCCGCCGGCCGCCACGGTGGTGAGCACCGCGATGAGCAGGATGGCGACGAGGTCCTCCATCACCAGCACCCCGAACACAATGTCTTTGAGCCGACGGTCGGCGTTGAGCTCGGCGAGCGTGCCCGAGGCGATCATGGTGCTCGAGATCGCCACGATCCCCGCGGTGAGCAGGCTCGGCAGCGCGCCCCAGCCCAGCGCCCGGGCCACCCCGTAGCCGAGCAGCAACATCAGGCCGACTTCCACCAGCATGGCGAGGGCGACGCGCGGTCCCAGCGTGAGCAGGCGGCGAAAGCGGAACTCAAGCCCGATCGAGAAGAGCAGAAGCACCACGCCGAGCTCGGCGAGGATGTGGATCGTCTCGGGATCGTGAATCAGGGGGCGGGGCGCCAGCGGGCCCACCAGCATTCCGGCGACGAGGTATCCCACGATCACCGGAAGGCGGAGCCGCTGGAACAGCACGGTGGCAAGGCCGGCCGTTCCCAGAATCAACGCCAGGTCGCGCAGGAAGTAGTGAGCTGAGGATGGCACGGAAGGATTGTAACGCGGGGACCGCGAGAGCGCCCGCCCCTGTGCGCACGCCAACGGGAGGTTCATATTAGTCAACCGGAGGATGGGGATGACTCGGATTCTGCTGGTCGACGACGACGATCTCAGCCGCGGCGCGGTCCACAAGATGCTGGAACGCGGTGGCTACAGCGTGAACAGCACGAGCCAGGGGAGCGACGCCATCGCCCGCTACAAGACCGACCGGGCGGATCTCGTGATCACCGATCTGATCATGCCGGAGACCGACGGGCTCGAGATCATTCAGCAACTCCGGCGCATCGACCCGAAGGTCCGCATCCTCGCCATTTCGGGCGGTGGCCGCGTGGATGCCGAAGAGTATCTCTCGGTGGCGCGGAAATTCGGCGCGGTCGAGGTCTTGCCCAAGCCATTCACCGGGCAGGAGCTCACCCAGGCGGTCGAGCGGGCCCTGGCCTACCCCGCGGGCTGAACTGGATTGCTTCGGGCCTGCGGCCCTCGCAATGACGGTTCGGGGCCTGCGGCCCTCGCAATGACTCGCAGCAAGAAAAACACCCCGCCGAAAGCTCCGGCGGGGTGTCGTGTGAGCGCAGCTCCCGAGGAGGGACTCGAACCCCCGACCCGGTGATTAACAGTCACCTGCTCTACCAACTGAGCTACTCGGGAAAGCCTTGTCGCGCGAGAGGAAAATAGTGCTCCGACTCAGGCCAAGGCAACTGCTCTGGCTGCTGTTCGCGGCTCCGTTACAGGCTCAAGTCGCAGCTGCTCCGCACCAGCTTCACGCCGGTCGGCTCACGGGTCCCCTCACCCTCGACGGCCGTCTGAGCGAAAGCGATTGGGCTCAGGCGGATTCGATCGGGACACTCACGCAGGTCACCCCGGTAGCAGGAGCGGCACCGGGCAGCCGCACCGTGGTCAAGGTCCTGGCCGGCAAGCGCGAGCTCGTCTTCGGCATCCTGGCCTACGGTGCGCCCGGGATTCCGATCACCAGCTTCACCAAGGTCCGCGATTTCGATGCCGAGGAAGCCGACTACCTCGCCGTGATCCTCGACACTTTTCGCGACGGCCGCAGCGGTTACGTCTTTGCCGTGAATCCCAGCGGAGCGCGCGCCGATGGCCTGGTGATTCGCCAGGGCGAAGACGTCGACGCGAGCTGGGACGCAATCTGGGAGGCGGCCACCGCGCGCGAAGGAAACAGCTGGTCGGTGGAGATCCGGATTCCGCTCCGGAGCTTGAGCTTCCGCCCCGACCTCACCGCGTGGGGCTTCAACGTGCAGCGGCAGGTGAAAGCCAATCTCGAACTGAGCCGCTGGTCCGCCCCGCTACAGAACCTCGAAGTTACCCAGACCAGCCGAGCGGGCGTGCTCGATAACTTGCCCGCCTTCGGCCTGGGGGTGGGACTCAGCGTACGGCCTGCGCTGGTGGCGGGCGGCGGTCATCCGGGGCCGGACAGCAAGCTCGACGGAACGCTCAAGCCGTCGCTCGACATCACCCAGCGCGCCGGCTCCAATCTGCTCGCCTCCCTGACGCTGAATACCGATTTTGCCGAAACCGAGGTGGACACCCGGCAGTCCAACTTCACCCGCTTTCCGCTCTTCTTTCCCGAGAAACGATCCTTCTTCCTGGAGGGCAAGGACATCTTCGAGTTCGGCCCCAATCTCGGCACCGATGTGATTCCCTTTTTCAGCCGCCGGATCGGGCTGCTGGAGGGGACGACGATTCCGCTGCGCGCCGGGCTCAAGCTGAACGGGCGCGCGGGACAGAGCAACTTCGGCGCGCTGATAACCCGCACGGGAAGCGTCGACACCCTGACGGCCGCGCAAACGCTGGGAGCCATCCGGATCAAGCAGAACGTCTTGCAGGAATCTTCGCTCGGAGCCATCGCCACGTTCGGTGATCCGCTCGGCCGAGGTGGCGCGCGGACTCTGGGAGCGGATGCGATCTATCACACCTCCCATTTCCGCGGCGACAAGAATCTGACGCTCGGCCTGTGGGGTCTCGCAGTGGCGCGCGACAGCCTGCCGGGGGACCGTACCGCCTTCGGCGTGCTGCTCGATTACCCCAATGATGTCTGGGACATCGTGCTGAGCGCCAAGCACTTCGGCGAGGGCTTCGATCCCTCGCTCGGCTTCGTGCCCCGGCGCGGCATTCAGTTGTACCGTCTGGGCTTCAACTTCCAGCCGCGCCCGCATCGCTGGGGCATCCGGCAGATGTTCTTCGAGCAGAGCTATTCGCTGGTCACCGACAGCACCGGGAAGTGGGAGAGCTATCAGGTTTTCCTCGCCCCGGTGAACTGGCGGTTCGAAAGCGGCGACCGCTTCGAGGCCAACGTCATCCCGCAGGGGGAAAAGCTGCTAGCACCGTTCGAGGTAAGCGACGGCGTGGTCATTCCTCCCGGGGCCTATCATTTCGTGCGTTACCGGCTGGAGCTGGAGACCGCCGTCCGGCGCACCCTCTCGGGACAACTGACCTGGAGATTCGGGGGCTTTTATGACGGGCACCTGCATCAAATCATGGTCGAGGGTGCCTGGAAACCGTTCTCCAGCCTCATCTTCGAGCTCGAGGGGGAGCACGATATCGGAGGGCTTCCCCAAGGCAACTTCACCGAAACGCTGGTCGGGGTACGGGCCCTGGTCAATTTTTCGCCCGACCTGACCCTCAGCAGCTTTGTCCAATACGACACGGAATCCCGGATCCTGGGCTCCAATACCAGGCTGCGCTGGACCTTCGACCCGGCAGGGGAGCTGTTCGTGGTCTACAATCACAACTTGCGGGACCTGGACAGCCGGCTCCGGCTGGAATCGAATCAACTGTTGGTGAAGGCGCAGTATTCTTTTAGGTACTAGGGAGCTAGGGAGCTAGGGGGCTAGGGGGAAGAATCCCTAGCTCCCTAGCCGCTAGCTCCCTAGCTCCCTAAAACATTATCGCTTAAAGCGTTAGCCAGTATTCCGCGACTTTGAATCCAGCTCCAGACCGGTTAGCTTTCCAGCCATGGCACTGCACTCCCTGGTCGGGCATCATGAAGCGCGCCGACGGCTGGCCAGCTCCCTCAAGAGCGGCAGGCTGCCGCAGGTCATCCTGGTGACTGGTCCCGTGGGGATCGGCAAGCAACGGCTGGGACTCTGGCTGGGGCAACTGCTGCTGTGCGAGCGCCCAACCGAGGAGCCTTGCGGCCGTTGCCGACCCTGCCGGCTGGTGCTCGAGCTCAGCCACCCCGACCTGCATTGGTTCGTCCCGATTCCCCGCCCCAAGGCGGGGGATACCGAAAAGCAGGTCGAGGAGGCCGCCGAGCTCCTCGGAGAGGCGATCGCCGCCCGACGGGAGCAGCCCAGGTATCAGCCGGCGGACGGGATGGCCTCCCACCCGCTGGCCAGCGCAAAGCTGCTGTTACGGCGCAGCACGCTTACACCAGTCGAAGCAAGCAAGAAGGTCTTCCTCGTCGGCGACGCCGACCGGCTGGTGGTGCAGGACTCGAGCCCTGAGGCTGCGAATGCCTTGCTGAAGTTGCTCGAGGAGCCACCCTTGGACACCTGGATCATCCTGACGACGACGGAGCCTGAGCGGGTGTTGCCCACCATCCGTTCGCGCGCGGTGCCGCTCCGCTTGGCGCCTCTTTCAGGTGCCGATGCGGACGGATTCGCCGCTCCACACAGCAAAGCCGCCGCCGAGGCGAAGGCCCTGCTCGACGCGGTCAAGGCG
>DASYPD010000149.1:0-6832 GCA_036007005.1 Gemmatimonadales bacterium | reverse complement strand
CTTTCCCTCGCCGAGCTCCGCGAGGCAGCGCTTCTGCTCCTTGGCGGTGCGAAAGCGCGAGAGAATCTCGACCCGGACGGGATAGTCGGCGAGCCGTTCCGTGAAGGTGCGGCCGTGCTGATCGGCGAGAATGGTGGTCGGCACCAGCACCGCGACCTGTTTGCCGCCCAGGACCGCCTTGAACGCCGCCCGCACCGCGACTTCGGTCTTGCCATAGCCCACATCGCCCACCAGCAGCCGGTCCATCGGAATCGGCTGCTCCATGTCGCGCTTGACGTCCTCGGTGGCTTTGCGCTGGTCCGCGGTGTCTTCGTAGAGAAAGGCCGACTCGAGCTCGCGCTGCCAGCGGGTATCGGGAGGATAGGCGTAGCCCTGGCTGACTCGGCGCCGGGCATAGAGGTCGAGCAGCTCGGCCGCCAGCTGCCGGATAGCCTCGCGGGTCTTCTCGCGCTGCTTCTTCCAGGAGGTTCCGCCGAGCCGGTGCAGCCGGGGGGGCGCCGCGTCGCCGTCTTCGGTCGCGGCGCGGTAGCGTTCCAGCTGGTCGAGCCGGTAGAGCGGAACGTTGAGCCGGTCGCCGCCTTCGTATTCCACCACCGCCACTTCGATGGTGGACTCACCCACCATGATGGTCTGGATCCCGCGGTAGATCCCGATGCCGTGGTCGAGGTGCACGACGTAATCGCCGGCGGTGAGCGTTCCGGTGGCGAGCGAGGGAGCCGCTTCGCGGTAGCGCCGCTGCCGGCGCAGCCGGCGGGCGCGCCGGAAGATCTCGTGGTCGGTGAGCACCCGGAGCGTCGGCATGACGAAACCGCCGTCGAGCGCGCCCACGGCGAGCAGCGCCGCGGTGCCGCGCGGCTCGCCCTCCTGCAGCAGCTCGTCGAGCCGCTCGAGCTGGCCCGCATTGTCGCACAGCACCAGCGTCGGCGCTCCGCCGGCGAGCAGGGCGCGCAGGCGGGCGAGGTTGCGGTCGATGGCCTCGGGCGGGAAAAAGCCGGCTTGCAGCTCGGGGCGTTCCTCCCGCAGCAGCAGGCGCGGGAACCGGGCCAGCCGTTCCGCCCACACCGCAGGCTCGGCAAAGAGGTCCTCGCGCGCGGGCGGCAGCTCGCCCAGCCGCCGGGCGATCTCGAGGTGGTGTTCCGCTTCTTTCCAGGCGCGGGTTACTTCTTCCGCGTTAGGGTGACTGGCCTCTTCGATGAGCAGGGTTTCGGAGGGGAGAAGGTCCAGGAGGGTCCGTCGGAAGGTCGGAAGCTCGGAAGGTCGGAAAGTCGGAAGGAGTCCAAAGCCACCTTCCGACGTGCCGACGTTTCGACCTACTCCGATCGGCAGCACCGTCACCGTGCTCTGCTCTTCCCCGCTCCGCTGCGAGGTCAGATCGAAGCTGCGAATCGAGCTGATCTCGTCACCCCACCATTCCAGCCGGCCGGGCGCCGCCATGCCGAAGCCATAGACATCGACGATGCCACCCCGCACGCTGAACTCGGCGATCTCCGTGACCACCGGGACGCGGCGATAGCCCATCCGTTCCAGCGCCACCACCACCTCGCTCAACGGGCTGCGGGTGCCGGTGCTGAGCTGCAGCCGCAGCCGATCGAGGGCCTCGGGTACCAACGTCTTCTCGGCGGTCGCCCGCGCCGTGGTCACCAGGATCCGCAGCCGGCCGCGCAACAGGGCCTCCAGAGTTTCGGCCCGTTCCCCCGCGATTTCGTAGTGGGGCTCCTCCTCGCCGAGCGCTTCGCGCTGCGGATAGAGGGCGCTGGGAAGCTCGGTCAAACAGACGAGGTCGGCGAGCC
Organism: Gemmatimonadales bacterium; assembly: GCA_036007005.1. Lineage (GTDB taxonomy): Bacteria > Gemmatimonadota > Gemmatimonadetes > Gemmatimonadales > GWC2-71-9 > JABFSM01. Next base: position 5,042 of record DASYPD010000149.1, on the reverse strand, counting down.
AGCGTTCGGCATCGGCGGGAGTCGCCGCAACGACGGTGAAGAGCCGCTGCGGCAGCAGCTCGGCGAGCCATGCCACCAGCACTGCGCCGCTCGAGCCCGCTAACCCGCCAAGGCGGAGCGCCCGCCCGGCGGCCGGCAGCCGCGCCGGCACGTCTTGCGCGAAGGGAGTCCGCCCGAAGGCGGAGAGAATCGGCTCGATCATGCGGCGCGCTGGCGGACCCCCAGTCCGGCGAGTACCCCGTCGGCCAGCGCCAACGCGGCGGCCAGGACCAGGAGGGGGCCGCGGAGATCCGCGCGGCCTCCCGCCGCCAGGGCGGCTGCCGCGGCGTGCTGGGGCGAGACCACCCGCGCCGCCGGCCAGAGCCGGCGGAGCTCGCCATCGCTGGCCCGGGCGAGCAACGATTCTCGCGGATCGGGATTCACCACGATGACGCCGATCGTATCCCGGCCGGCCAGGATGAAGTGCAGCCCGGAGGCGAGCACGCGAAAGGGGCCGCCGCCTTCCGCATTGCGGCTCTGTCCCTCATGCGTGACGGCGGTAGTGGCATCGGGAAGCAGAACCGGATCTCCGGGTGCGGCATCGAGCGAGACCAGCTCGCCGCGCACTGCGCGATTGGCCAGATAGTCCACCAACGGAACGAACTCGGCCGAGAGCGGCAGCTCGGTCCAAGCGGGATCGAGGCGGCTGCCCAGCAGCAGCAGATTACCGCTCCCGGCACGCACCACCCAGGGCTCGCCGCCCACACTGAGCAGCACGCCCCGGGTTGAGCCGCCCTGGCTGGGCAGCAAGTTGTAGCGACGCGAGACCAGATGCCGCCCCAGCACCGCTCCGCTATCCGTCACTCCGCTCCCGGCGGCGAGATCACCATAGCGCCAGGCGGAGCCGCGCGCGGCCAGGGCCCGATTGAGCGCGCCGAGACTCGCGGGATCCACAGGCGGCTGAACAATGGAGGCGCCGGGACCCAGCTGACCGATGCTCAGCTCGGACCCCCGCACCAGTCGGGCGTTCTGCAACAAGACGTCACACGCCGTGGCAAGGAAGCGATCCTCATTTTTCCAATTGGCACGCGCGGCATTGGCCACTCGTATCGCGGTGACGCGCGCGTCATCCAGCCGCAGCTCGTCCGGCTCGAGCTCGGCGCGGACCGTCCACCAGCCGGCTGGGAGCGCGCCACTGCCGAACGAGAGGGTGGCTCCAGCCGAGGCAAGCTGCTGGCGCGGCGGCCGCGTGCCAACGCGCAGCGCCACGGCCGAGTTTTTTCCTTCGGTTCCCGTTACGGTGAGGGTTACGCGCCCCCCTTCCGGTCCCCAGGGCTGGCGCCCCGCGGAGAGCGCGGCGAGACCCAGATTGGGAACCACGGCGCCCGGGGGCCGGACGATGACATGAGGCCCCGCACCGGAGGCAATGGAGAGCGCGCTCTGTTGGAGGTCGCTCAATACCACCACGGTGGCAGGGAGCGGCTGATTCGCCATCGCCTCACGCGCGATCCCAATGGCGCGCCCCAGATCGAGCCGGCGCTCCGAGGGGCCCAGCCGCGCGATCAGCGGGCCCAGCTCCTGCCGGCTGGTGCGCCGGGGCACCGCATCCGCCGTGATCAACCAGAGCGCATCCTCTCCGCGCAGCGCCGAGACGATCTCGAGCGCGGCTCGCCGGAGCGACTCGAGCAAAGGGGTACCTCCCGCGATGGCGGCACTCGAAAGCGAATTGTCGAATACCAGCGTGAGCGCTGCCGGCGCGTGGGTGGCAACTCTCGAGCTCGGCAGAGTCGGTCCGGCCGCGGCGAGGACCAGCGCCGCGATCAGCAGAGTCCGCACCAGCAGCAACAGCCAGTGCTGAAGTGTGAGCCGGCGATGATGCGCGCGCGCGGTCTCGGCGAGATACCTGGTGGCGGGAAAAACCACGGTGGGCGGAACTCGGCGCGCGAAGAGATGGAGCAGGAGCGGGATCGCCGCGGCGGCGAGTCCCAGCAACGCCCATGGGGCGGTGAAGCCGATCACGTAAGGCCAGGCAGGCCGGGCGAGCGCGCCAGCGCCTGGCGCAGCGCCAGGCCGAACGGAGTATCCGTGGTCACTCTCTCATAGCCGATGCCGCGGCGCCGGCACGCCGCGCGCCATTCGGCCACCGCGGTGCGAACGGTCCGCGCGTAGGCGTCAGCCCAATCCGCCGGCCGCAATACCACCGCCTGGCGAGACTCGGGATCTTCGTAGCGCGCTTCGGCCGGACCCCGGAGCTCGACCTCGTCGGGATCCATGACATGAAGCACGAGGACCTGGTGCCCGCGATGGCGCAGAAAGCGCAGCGCGGTCAGCACGAGAGGGGGATCGAAGAGCAGATCGGACACAAAGACCACCAGCCCCCGGCGGCGCAGCTGTTCCACCACGCGGCGCAGGGCGGGCTCCGCCGCAGTACCACGACCGGCCGGTGTCGCCTGCAGCTCGCGAATCAAGAGCTGCCAGTGACTGAGCCGAGCGCGGGGGGGCACCACGCGGCGCACCTCTTCGTCGAAGGTGAGCAATCCCGTGGCGTCCCGCTGCCGCAGCAACACCAGGGCGAGCGCGGCAATCAGGCACTCGGCATAGGCCCGTTTGCTGAGCCGGGTGGCGGGAGCGCCGGACCATTCCATCGAGCGGCTGGTATCGAGGACCAGCATGGCGCGGAGATTGGTTTCTTCTTCGAATTGCTTGACGTAAAGCCGATCACTGCGAGCCAGCAGGCGCCAATCGAGATAGCGGAGCTCGTCGCCCGGCTGGTACATCCGGTGCTCGGCGAATTCGACGAAGAAGCCGCGGCGAGGCGAGCGGTGCAGTCCGGCCAGGAAGCCTTCGACGATGCCCTCGGTGACCACTTCAAGCCCACCCAGACGCGCGACTTCCGCCGGGTCGAGCAGATCGAGCCGGGCTGTGGCCGGGGAGACGACGGCGGCGGGCATGCCCGGGTCAACGTAGGGCCGTATCTTCGGTGAGTCAACGCGCGGGAGACCTGTCCCGCGAGGGGGACGGCGCCAACTGACTCGGCCCGGGCCCCTGAGGCTTAAGCGATTGAGCGAGCAAAGCTTCGAGGCCCCGCCCCCGACCCGATTGTGCTGGCATCCAGCGTGCTGATGAAATCCTGCGATGACCTTCTCCTTCCTGCTGCTCACGTTGGCGCTGCACACCCCGGCCGATCTTCGGGCCGTCTCGGATACCGCCAGGGCGCGCAAGCCGCCAGCCAGCTCGCCGAGCGCCGAGCGTGGCAAGCCAGCCCCCCCGCCCAAAGCGCCCACTCTGGCGCCCAAGGGGAAGCCTCCTGGTGAGCCGGAGCTCAGGCGCCGCAAGCCGCCGGCAGTAGATTTCAAGCTCGTGCATTAGTCATAATTCACTCCTTAAATCCCATGACCCGAAGTATCGGTTTTGCCTGCCTCTTGGCCACGGGTGTGCTGCAGACCGCCGCGTCCCAATCCCCGGCGGTCAAGCAAGCAGCTGGCACGATTACCGAAGCGGACGTGCACCGCCGGATCTTTCTCATCGCGGACGATTCGATGGGAGGCCGCGATACGCCGAGCCCGGGGCTGAGCAAGACAGCGAATTACATCGCGAGCGAGTTCAAGCGCTTCGGGCTCCGGCCCGGTGGCGACAGCGGGAGCTATCTGCTCAAGTATCCGATTGCGAGCAAGGCCATCCTGGCCGGGAAATCCACGGTTCGCTTCGGCAATAGCGCCGGCGACCGCGCCATCGAGACAACGCTTGCGGCGGGTGCCGCCTGGGTGAACGGGGCAACCAGCGCGACGGCGAGCGCAAGCGTCGTGCTGGTGGGCGGCACCGTCGTGCCGGACAGCGTGCGGGCCGAGGATGTCCGCGACAAGATCGTGGTCTATGTCCCCGCGCCCTCACCGCAGCAGGGCCGCGGCGGGTTCCGAGCCCAGCAGCGCCTCGCGCAACTGGGCGCGCGCGCCGTCGTGGTGGTGCTGGAGTCCGATTCGATGCTGGCGAATTACCAGCAGCGCCAGCGGCGTCCGCAAACCACCATCGGAGATCCGCCGCGAGGGGCGCCGGTCGTCGCGATCCAGCAAAGCCTGATCATCGCGCAAGTTCCCGAGGCCGCTGACCAGTTCGCCGAGCTTCGCTCGGCGGCGACGACCGTGGTGCAGCCGATGCCCGACTGGAGCGGCGAAATCGCCCTGCGGGACACCACGCTGTCGCTCGGCTATGCGCCCGACGTGGTGGGGATTCTCGAGGGGAGCGATCCGGTGCTCAAGCAGGAGTACGTGGTCTTCTCCGCGCACATGGACCACATCGGCACCGCGGGGCGGCCGGGCGCGCAATGCGCAGCGATGGGGGCCGACAGCATCTGCAACGGCGCGGATGACGACGGCTCCGGCACCGTCGGCGTGCTCGAGCTGGCCGAAGCATTCAGCCAGAAAGGCGCGCGCCCCAAGCGCTCCATGATTTTCCTCACGGTCAGCGGCGAGGAGCACGGCCTGTGGGGGAGCGCCTGGTTCACCAACCATCCGCCGGCGCCGCTGCCGCAGATCGTGGCGGACTTGAACGCCGACATGATCGGGCGCAACTGGAAGGACACCATCGTCGCCATCGGCAAAGAGCATTCGGACCTCGGCAGCACACTCAATCGGGTGAACTCGGCGCACCCGGAGCTCCACATGGTCGCGATCGACGACCGCTGGCCGGAGGAGAGCTTCTACACCCGCTCGGATCACTACAACTTTGCGCGGAAGGGCGTGCCGATCCTGTTTTTCTTCAACGGAGTGCACGCGGACTATCACCGGCCTTCGGATTCGCCTGACAAGATCGACGCGGAGAAGGAGAGCCGGGTCGTGAAGCTGTTGTTCTATCTGGGGCAGGAGGTGGGGAACGCGGCGAACCGGCCGAAGTGGGTAGCGGAGAGCTATCGGCAGATCGTACAGCTGTAACCGGTGACCAGTGACCGGTGACCAGTGCCCATGATTTACCGCGACCACTGGTTACTGGTTACTGGTCACTGGTCACTGCTCATTCCGGAACCACGGCCGCTTGCGCCGCGATTCGGGGGGCGCCCCTCACGCTCA
>DASYPD010000148.1:0-7323 GCA_036007005.1 Gemmatimonadales bacterium | reverse complement strand
CTGCAGAAGAGGCAGGTGGTGTACATGGCTATGGGCTATGGGCAGTAGCCCTCATCCCTCCCATCGCTTCGCGATCGAAATCCCCAGCCCCAGTTGATCGAGCACCCGCTGGACGATGAAGTCTAGCAATTCCCCGATCCTGGTCGGTCGGTGATAGAAGCCGGGTGCAGCCGGAATGACCGTCGCCCCGGCTTCAGCAGCCTGGACCAGGTTGCGCAGATGGATCAGCGAGAACGGCGTTTCGCGCGGTACCAGAATCAGCCGGCGGCGCTCCTTGAGGGTGACATCCGCAGCGCGCTCCACGAGGGAACGGCTGGATCCCTGGGCAATCGCGGAAAGCGTCCCCATCGAGCAAGGACAGATGACCATGGCGGCGGTCCGCTGGGAGCCGCTCGCCGGCTTCGCCCCACGGTCATCATCGTCGAAGCGCGTGATCGTCGCCCAGTCGCCGCCAGTGGCACGCTTGAGTTTCGGCAGCGTGCCGATCCCGCACTCCTGCTTGAGCAGGCGCCAACCGTGGCTCGAGATGATGAGCCAGAGGGGAACCCGATTGCTCGCGAGCACCTCGAGCAGCCGCACGCCATACGGCGCACCGGACGCGCCCGTGATGGCCAGAACGATCGGGAGCTCGCTCACCGGCCGCGCGGGCGATTCGGCGTGGGACGCCGCACCGGGTGAGTGGGTGGCGCCTTGGGAGGCGGCTTCCGCGGGAACCGGGCAGGCTTCGGCTGCGGCGACTCCTTACCGGGCGGAGCGGGCTGCGGCGAGTGCGGGGGCGGGGGCGGGCGCGGCGGCTGATCCATGGCGGGAAATGTATCCGCGCGACACCCTTCAGGCGGGTTACCCGGACAGGCAGTAGCTTCTCCGGGCTGGCAAAGGCCACCTTGTCCAAGGAGAGAGCGATGGCACTGGTCGACCGCGTCAAGGCCATTCTGCTGAACCCGCGCACCGAGTGGGCGGTGATCGAGAGCGAGCCGGCGACACCGGCATCACTCTACAAGGGGTACGCCGTGCCACTCGCGGCGATTCCTGCGATCGCCGGCCTCATCGGCCTGACGGTCTTCGGGGTCAGCTTCGTCGGCATGCGAGTCACGCTGGGCTTTGGCGATGCCCTCGCCGGGGCGGCGGTGCGTTTCGTGGGAGCGCTGCTGGGCGTCTACGTGCTGGCGCTCATCATCGACGCGCTGGCGCCGAGCTTCGGCGGCCAGAAGAATTCCACCCAGGCGCTCAAAGTGGCCGTGTATTCCAGCACCGCGTCCTGGCTGGCCGGGGTCTTTCTCATTATTCCGAGCCTCGGCGTGCTGAGCGTGCTCGGATTGTATTCGCTCTACCTGCTCTATCTGGGCTTGCCGCAGCTGATGAAGTCGCCAGCGGACAAGGCGCTCGTCTACACCGTCGTCGTGGTGGTATGCGGTGTCGTGATCTTTCTCCTCGTCGGCATGCTCGTCGGCCGCGTCATGGGTTATCCTGGCCTGCGTCCCTGAGCACCTCGCCCTGGCCTAGAGCATTCGGTCGGCCAGCGCAAAGACGAAGACGGTGACGCTCATGACGCCGTTCAGAGTGAAGAAAGCGGCGTTCAACCGAGACAGATCATCGGGACGCACGAGCTGGTGCTCGTAGAGCAGAATGCCCGCGGCGACGACGAGGCCGGCATAGTACCAGACGCCGAACCCCGCCCCCAGACCGAAGAGCGCCAGCGCCGGCAGGGTGATGCCGTGCAGCAGCTTCGCGAAGCGGATGCTGCGGGTTAGCCCAAGCCGTACCACGGCGCTGCGGAGGCCCTGGGCGCGATCGAACTGCTCGTCCGGCAAGGCATAGAAGATATCGAAGCCCGCCACCCAGCTCGCCACACCGAGGCCGATCACAGGCAACAGCCACCAGGGCTCGCTCCAGCGCCCGGCGACGGCGAGGTAGCCTCCCGCCGGCGCGATGGCGAGGGAAAGTCCCAGCCAGAGATGGGGCCACCAGGTAAAGCGCTTCGCGAAGCTGTACGAGGTAACCCAGAGCAGGGCGAGCGGCGCCAGCGCCAGACAGAGCGGGTTAAGCAGGGCGCACGCGGCCAGAAACAGCGCCCCGGCGAGCACCACGGAGCTCCAGGCCTGGGCCAGTGACAGCGCGCCGCGGGGCAGCTCGCGTCGCGCGGTGCGCGGGTTGCGCGCATCGAGCTCGCGATCGGCGATGCGATTGAAACCCATCGCGACCCAGCGGGCGGCGGAGAAGGCCATGATCACCAGAGCGACGCTGTGCCAGCGCAGCGGATAGTGCCACGAGGCGGCCAGGACGCCCAGCAGCGCAAAGGGCAGGGCGAAGAGCGTGTGGGGCAGCTTGACGAAGCTGGCATATCGCGCCAGCAGCGAGGTGCCGCGGAAAGTCTGGCCCTCGCGCGCGGTAAGCGGTGAGCGGTGAGCGGTGAGGGGGCCGCCCACCTCCACCCCAGGTGTCTCGTTTACCGAATCCCGCTTACCGCTCACCGCTCACCAAGCTGAATTCCCAGCCGGGGCCAGATCTCATCAATGCGTCGTTTCGTCGCTGGATCCATGACGATTCGCCTGGGCCATTCGCGGCTAAAGCCTTCCTCCGGCCATTTTCTGGTCGCGTCGATCCCCATCTTGCTGCCATAGGTAAAGGCTCGGCTCGAGTGGTCGAGCACGTCGATCGGCCCCATGGTGAAGCGCACATCACGCTCGGGGTCGATGTGGTTGAGCGCGACCCACCACGCCTCATCGGGGTCCTGCACGTTCACGTCCTTGTCGAGCACCACGATGACCTTGGCGAGCGACATCAGGCCCTGTCCCCAGAGCGCGTTCATCACCTTGTACGCCTGGCCGGGATACTGCTTGTCGATCGAGACAAAGACCAGATTGTGAAAGATGCCGGGCGCGGGCATGTGATAGTCTACGATCTCCGGCACCGTGAGCTTGAGCAGGGGCAGGAAGATCCGCTCGGTGGCGTGCCCCAGATAGTAATCCTCCATGGGCGGGCGGCCGACCAGCGTGGCCGGATAAATCGGCTGCTTGCGCATCGTGAGGTGAGTCACGTGCACTCTCGGGTAATAATCGGCGAGCGAGTAGAAGCCGGTATGGTCGCCGAAAGGCCCCTCGAGCACCAGCTCTTCCGCGGGATCGATGTAGCCCTCCAGCACCAGCTCGGCTTCGGCGGGAACGGCAAGGTCACAGCTCAGGGCCTTCGCCAGCTCGACCGGGCTGTTGCGCAGAAATCCGGCGAAGAGAAACTCATCGATCGTGGGGGGCAGCGGCGCCGAGCCGGAATAGATGCTCGCCGGATCGCCGCCCAGCGCGATGACCACGGGCATGCGCTCCTTGCGCTCCGCCATGCCACGCCAATGCGCCGCCCCGACCTTGTGGCGCTGCCAGTGCATGGCCAGCTCGTTCCTGCCGATCACCTGGACCCGATACATCCCGACGTTACGAATGCCGCGCGCCGGATCTTCGGTGATCACCAGCGGCAGGGTGAGGTAGCGTCCCCCATCTTCGGGCCAGGTGACGAGCAAGGGGAGCTTGCTCAGATCCACCGCGTCACCCTCGATTACGACCTCCTGACAGGAACCGCGGCCTCCTCGGGTCCGGGGAGGAAACTTCGCCATTTCGGCAAGCTTGGGCAGCAGGGCGAGCTTGCCGAGCAAGCCCTCCGGCACCTTGAGCTCGAGCAGCTCGGAGATGCGACCCCCGATGTCGTCGAGGCGCTCCACCCCGAGCGCGAGACAGATGCGCGAGAGCGAGCCGAACAGATTGATGGCGACGGGAATCGGGCTGATGCTGCCGTCCTCCAGGACGGGCTGCTCGAACAGCAGCGCGGGACCGCCGTTCGCGCTTTTCATGCAGCGATCGGCGATCTCGGCGATCTCGAGACGGGTGGAGACGGGGTCCCTAACGCGCACGAGCTCGCCGATCCGTTCGATCGCTTCGATAAACTCCGGCAGACTGTTGAGAGCCATCGGATTCCTTGTCAGGGACTAGGGACTGGGGATTAGGGACTGGGGACTAGGGAACAGCCTTCCCGCCTACAGGGCAGGTCCCTAGTCCCTAGTCCCTAGCCCCTAGCCCCTAGTCCCTGGTCCCTATGTGAATCGCACAGATGCCGCCCCAGAGCAGTTCGTAGTGTACGTCCCTGAACCCTGCGTCCTGAATCCTGTTGCCTAGCTCATTTGGCTCGGGAAACGCCTGCACCGATGCTGGCAGCCAGGAATAGGCATCCCTATGTTTCGAGATGAGCCGGCCGATCAGGGGCAGCAGGCGCCGGAAATAGAAGAGATACAGGCCGCGCAGGGGTTGCCGGCGCGGCGTCGTGAACTCGAGGATGACGAGGCACGCGCCCGCTTTGAGGACGCGCGCCGCTTCGCGGAGGCCGGCATCGAGGTCCATCAGATTACGGACGCCGAAGCCGACCGTGGCCCCGTCGAACGCCGCGTTCCCGAAGGGCAGCGCGAGCGCATCCGCAGTGCAGGGCACCGCGCGCGCAGACTTCCCGCGTCCTCGCCGGAGCATCTGCGGCACGAAATCGGCCGCCACCACCCTCCCCCCGAACCCCGTACGGTTGCCGAGCTCAGCGGCGAGGTCCTGCGTGCCCGAGCAGAGATCCAGATAGGTGCCCTCTGGTACCCGCCTCCATGCGAGCTGGTCCACCGCACGCCGCCGCCAGCGCCGGTCCAGGTTGAGGCTGAGCACATGATTGAGCAGGTCGTACCGTGGCGCGATCCCTGCAAACATCGCGCGGACATAGGCCCGTTTGGGCGCCCCGCCCGTGATTGGTAACTCCCTGTCTGTGGCGAACATAGCGGCCGAATGTACCGTGCCGGGAACCCGGGGGGCAAGCTCGCGTGGCTGAGCCTCTGCCCCCGCTGCAGAGCGCCAGCGATCAGGAAGTGGTCTCCGCCGCGCGCGCTGGCGCCGAAGCGGCCTACCGTGAGCTGGTGCGGCGCTACGAACGGCCGGTCTTCTCCCTCATCTATCGCATGGTCAGGAACCGTGAGCTGGCGGAGGATCTGTCCCAGGAAACGTTCATCAAGGTGCTGAACGCGCTGGCGAGCTACCGGCCGGAGTTCAAGTTCTCCTCCTGGGTCTTCAAGATCGCCAACAACGCCGCCATTGATCACCTGCGGCGGCGCGAGCTCGATACCTTGTCGCTCGAGGGCTCGCCCCACGCCGATACCGCTGAAAAAATCGAGGCGACCTCGCTGCAGATCGGCGAGCGTGCCGAAAGCGCACTCGATGCGGTGGCGAACAAGGAGCTGGGCAGCGAGATCGAGCGGGCTATCGCGCAGCTCAGGCCGGAGTATCGCAGCTGTATCCTGCTCCGCCATGTCGAAGGCAGACCCTATGAAGAAATCGCCGAGCTGCTGGAGCTGCCCCTGGGGACGGTGAAGACTTATATCCACCGGGCGCGCAATGAGCTCCGCCTCGCGCTGGGACACTTGAAGGACGAATGGCAGGAGCAATAACCCGTCGATGCCACGTTTCAGGTTCGTACGTTCGAAACTCGAATCTCCGGAGCAGCGTAGAGGAATCTGCTTATGACTCCCTGGCCCATTGCTCGTCTCACCGCTGAGGATCTCGACGCGTTTCATTCTGCGTCGTTGAAGACTGCGGCCCGCGAACACCTCGAAGCGTGCGCGCAATGCCGCGCATTAGTCGAGCAGGATCGCGCGCTCCTCGCTCGACTGGCGAGCTTGCCGACGTTCGAGCCGAGCGAAGGATTCAGCGACCGGGTAATGGCGCGCGTCGAGCTCCCGGGCAGAGCACCGGCACGGCGGTTTGCGCCGCAGCGAGTGGTCCTCGTGGCGACGCTGCTGCTCGCGCTCGGCGCGAGCATCGGCTGGTCGTTGCTCAACCGGGCCCTCTTGCTCGCGTGGGTCGACAGCGCCGCCGCCAGCCTCGGACGCGCCATATGGATGGGGGTGCGGATCGTGGCGACGAATCTCACTGAGCAGGGCTTCCTGGTGTCGTTGCGGGACGCGCTCTCTTCCGGCGGACGAGTGGTTCTGGCGGCCGGGGTGCTCCTGGGTGCCTATGGTGCCGCGCTCTATGGCCTGCGCAGATTGCTCGCGGCACCCGGCTCGGTCCCGCATGCACATGGGTGAGCGCCGCGTGGTTCCGCTGCTCTGCTGGCTCGCAGGTTCCGCAGTATCGCTAGGCTCCGCTCAAACCAGTTCTCCCCGCATGGTGCAGCTCGATCAGCTCGGCGACGCCGTCCGCCTCGAGCGCGAGCTGCGCGGCTTGCCGGGTGCTGCGGCGATCACGGTGCCGAATGGCGAGGCGCATCGAGGCGATTTCCGACTGGGAGCGGGTCGGACGCTCAGTGGGCACCTGCTGGTCCTTCAGGGAGACGCCGATCTCTCCGGCAGGGTGGCGGGCAATGTCGTCGTGCTGGATGGCGATCTCGTGCTGCATCCGGGCTCGGTCGTCACCGGGGACGCGCTCACGCTGGGCGGTACCATCCGCGAGCGCGGAGGGGTAATCCAGGGTGAGCGGCGTTCGCTGGGGGCCGGCGCGGCGGCGGCGCTGCCCGCTCGCAGGGGTGGAATTGGCGTGCTGGCGAAGGCCGCGGGACTGGCCGGCGTGTTGTTCACGCTCACCGTGCTGGGCTTCGGAATGGTGCTCTTTGCCCAGCCCCAGCTCGAAACCATTTCGGATACCGTTTCGCACAGTCCGCTCCGCGCCTTCGCGACCGGCCTGCTCGCCGAAATCGTGGCGCTGCCGACCCTGGGGATGTTCGTCACGGGGCTGCTGCTGAGCGTGGTGGGGATTATCCTGGTGCCGTTTGTGCTCGTCGTGGTCCCGCTCGCACTGAGCGTCGCCGTAGTCGCCGGTTTTCTGGCGGTGGCGCACGCGATGGGTGAAACCCGAACCCGCCGGCGGATGGCGGCTGGCGCGCGGATCGGCTCGGCCAACAGCTATCGCTATCTGCTGAGCGGGCTCTCCGCCGTCGCCCTGCTGTGGCTGGGGTGGATCTTGCTGGGCTGGGTACCGGTCGCCGGAGTGCTGCTGTTCGCCGCGGCGTTGCTGGCGACCTGGCTGCTCGCGACCATCGGGTTCGGCGCCGCGCTGCTCTCGCGCGGCGGCGTCAGGCCGGCCTTTTCGGGGCGTTTCGTGCCGCCCGAAGCGATGACCGATGAGTACTTATGGGCGACGCCGCGCTACGGAGTGAGTGCCGTCGAGCGCCCGCCGCGCCGGCGATGAGCTGCGACCGCCGCCGCATCCCTCGGCGTGTCATCGCGAGGGCAGGTAGCATCCCTCGGCGTGTCATCGCGCGGGCAGGTAGCATCCCTCGGCGTGTCATCGCGAGGGCGCGCAGCGCCCGTGGCGA
>DASYPD010000147.1:0-5525 GCA_036007005.1 Gemmatimonadales bacterium | reverse complement strand
AGGCCGCGCTGTCCCGCGGCGTGGCCCACGATGGAACCGACCACCGCGCCGAACCCGGCGGCCAGCCAGCTGAGCACAAATGCTAGCAAATGCTTCATGCTTTACCTTGGCTTCGCACTGAGAGGACTCGGCCTGAGGTCGCGCGAGGGGCGCGCCGGATGGGGTTACCGACGGGCGCCTCAGGACGCCAATGCAGTTCCTGGGTCTCTACCGTGAGAGCGGACTGTCAGCGCCCGGAGGTAACCCCGTCCAAGCGCGACCGAACAGGTCCAGGACGCAGCCTGAGGTCGCGCGAGGGGCGCGCCGTCCAAGCGCCAGCGAAGAAGCTAATCGGGCCAGGCCGCGACGTCAGCGCCGTTATCTTTGAGACATGCACGATACTGTCGAGCCGCCCCGGGTATCGGTCAACGAGGCGCAGGAGCTGACCGAGCAGGGTCAGGCGGTGCTCCTGGATGTCCGGGATGCCCGCCTTTACGACAACGCGCACATCAAAGGCGCCTTGTCGCTTCCGCTCGGTATCCTCACAGCTACTCCGGAACACATTCCCGAGGGCGCCGTGCCCGACCATCCGGGTCTGCTGCTCTTCTACTGCGCGTGAAGCGACGATGGCTTAAGCGCCCGGGCGGCGCGAACGCTGATCGCAGCGGGTTACGACTCCAACCGGGTGGCGGTGCTGGCGGGAGGGATCCACGCTTGGCATGCTGCGGGTTATCCGCTCGTCCGCTGGGACGATACGCCCTGAGGGACGCGAGAGGAACTCGATGCTGAGTGGACTCGAGGCGCTGCGCGCGGGACTCGCTCCGCACTACACGGTGGAGCGTGAGATCGGCGCCGGCGGGATGGCGCGGGTCTACCTGGCGCAGGAGCGTCACCCGCCGCGCAAAGTCGCCATCAAGGTCATGAAGCCGGCAATCTCGACGCCCAGCTTCCGGGAACGGTTTATTCGGGAAGTCGAGCTCACCTCGAATCTGAGCCATCCGCACATCGTCCCGATCCTCGCGGCGGACGAGTGTCTCTTCGTGGCGGACGGGCCGGAAGGACTCTGCTACTATGTCATGCCGTACATCGAGGGTGAGTCGTTGCGGGCCCGGCTGTTGCGCGAGAAGCGGCTGCCGCTCACGGAAGCCTTGCGGCTGGCCCGGGACGTGGCCGACGCCCTGGGCTATGCCCATGCCCGGGGGATCATCCACCGGGACATCAAGCCGGAGAACATCCTGCTTTCGGGTGGACACGCGCTGCTGACGGATTTCGGGATTGCGCGGGCGATCAGCGCCGCCCGGGCGTCCGCGACGATCACCACACCCGGGGAGCTGGTCGGCTCGCTGGCGTACATGAGCCCGGAGCAGCTCGCCAGCGTGGGACCGCTCGATGTGCGAACCGATGTCTACAGTCTCGCCTGCGTGCTGTATGAGATGCTCAGCGGCGCGCCGCCGCTGCTCGCCCTGACGCAGCCCGCGGTGGGGAGCCGGCCAGGGCTGCTGAGCGCGTTGCGGGCACAGGGAGTGAGCCGGGCGGTTGCCCAGGCCCAATGCGCCGCGCTCAACCAGGGGCTCGCCGCCGATCCCGGCGCGCGCTGCGCCAGCGTGGAGGAGCTCATGACCCGGGTGGACGAGGCGCTTCGCCCGCGCTGGACCTCGCGGGTCAGCGCGCTCTTCGGCCGGGGGTGAACCCGCCGGGTACGCGCAGGACGCGCCCGCGACCGCGCTCAACGCCGTTCGCTGAGGAGCACCAGGCCGAACGGAGTCGTGAGCGAGATTCTGCCGTCCCGCACCGTGCCCGTCGCCCGGGAGTACCAATCCACCAGCTCGGTGCCTTCGGGAAACACGCCGAAGACGGGGATGTTCTTTTCCCCTTCCCCCTGCCCCAGCGCCACTAACACGCGATCGGAAATCCCCGGCGCGTCGAGCGTGCGGCTGAAGATGTACGGCGCCGCCTGCAGCGTGCGGTGCACTCCCGCTCCCACCGCACGATGCGCCTGCCGGAACCGCCCCAGCTTGCGCCAATGTTCCAGGATCTCGGCGGTGGCCCTGCCGTGTTCCAGGTCCCCCCAGTTCATGAACGAGCGCAGATTGGCGTCGCCCTGGGCGCCCGGCACCCGCAGGGGCCGCGCCAGCTCGTCCCCGTAATAGATCTGTGCGCCGCCCGGCGCGAGCAGCAGCCGGGTCCCCGCGCCGAAGGGATCCTTGCGCTCTCGGTCGTACGGCGCCCCGTCGTCGTGCGAGCTCACATAGTTGAGCAGCACCACACCATCGAGCACTCCGCCGTGCAGCGCCGCGGAATACCGCGTGAAAAGGCTGTCCAGCGATCCAGCCACCTCCGCCTTGAAGCCGAAATTGATCAGCGCGTCGTAGCCGTGGGCGAAGAAGTCCACGTTCCGGTCCCCGAAATTGAATCCGCGCCCCTGGCTCGGCGCCCAACCGTAGACCTCGCCCACCATGTAGAACGGCAGACCGTCCACCACCTCCGCCGGATGCGCCCGTTTCCAATCCGCGAATGCCCGCTCTGCCTCGCGCCTGAGCTCGGCGCTCACCGCCTCTTCGATGTGTTTCGCGGTGTCCACCCGGTAGCCGTCGAACCCGAACTCGCGCACCCAGTCGGTGAGCCACTTGATGATGTAATAGCGCGGCGCCCTCGGATATCCCGTTCGGCGGAAGAACGCGTCCAGCTCGCCCACCTCGCGCCCGAACCGTCCCTCGCGCCGCCACTTCTCGCCCAGCAATGCTGGCAGCTCCACCGGTTCGTCCCGCTCGGTACGGACGTCCGGAAGAGTTGGCACCAGCGTGCAGCTCACCGTACTCGCGTAGTCTCGATACCTGCACTGGGGACTGCTGCGGACCCAGTCGTCCGGCCACGCCGGATCTTGCGCCGTCACCGGCCCCGGATGGTTGAGCACCGCATCCATGAGCACGCGAATGCGATGCCGGTGCGCCGCATCCACCAGCGCGCGCAAGTCATCCTTCGTGCCCAGGGCCGGCTCCACCGCGGTCCAGTCGCGGGTCCAGTAGCCGTGGTAGCCGTACGTCTTGCCGGTGCCCTCGTCCACGCTTCCCCGGATTTGCTCCACGAACGGAGTCAGCCAGATCGCATCCACGCCGAGGCTATCGAAGTAACCCGCATTGATCTTTCGGCGCAGTCCGGCGAGGTCCCCGCCCTCAAAGCTGCGCAGCACCGCGCCGTCCTGCGCTCGACCTAACGCGCGATCGTTGCCCGGATTGCCGTTTTCGAAGCGATCGGTGAGCAGAAAATACACAGTGGCCGAGTTCCAGAAGGCCGCTGGATCCACCGCCGCGAGGGATCCCGCCCGCGCAGCGGCGGCGGTCGGGGGCGCCTGGTGTACGCACGCGGTCACGAGGAAGGCCGCGAGCCCCAGCAATGCGCCGGAGCGAGTGAGCCTCATGACCGCGCCTCCCGCACCCGGAGCATCAGCGCCGCCGCGAGCAGCAGCGACGCGCCCCCGATCAGCAGCGCGTAGATCGCCTCTCCCCCGAAGAAATGGCCGACGATGAAGCCCAAGAGGGCCGCCGCGACGATCTGCGGAATCACGATGAAGAAATTGAAGACCCCCATGTAGTACCCGAGTTTCGACGGCGGCAGTGACCCGGTGAGGATCGCGTACGGCATCGAGAGGATGCTCGCCCACGCGATCCCCACCCCCACCATCGAGCCGAGCAGATAGCGGGGGTCCGTGAGGAAGAAGATGGAGAAGAGCCCCAGCGCACCGCACACCAGGCAGATGACGTGGGCGATCTTCGGGCTCGACCATTTCGCCAGCGGCGGGATGGCAAACGCCGCCAGGGCGGCGACGCCGTTGTAGGCCGCAAAGCCGACACCTACCCAATTCGCGCCCTCGTTGAAGCGCGCCGAGGTCGTATCGGTGGTGCCGTAGAGGTGGCTGGTCACCGCCGCGGTCGTGTAGATCCACATGGCGAAAAGCGCGAACCAGGAGAAGAACTGCGCCCAGGCCAGTTGCCTCATGGTCTTGGGCATGTCCAGGAAGTCGTTCAGGATGGTGACGAAGCCGTTGTCGTAGCGGCCGGCGCGCTGCAAGAGTCCGCTGAGGCTGAACAGTATTCCAACTGCCGCGAGTCCGACCGAGAGGATCATGACCTGATAGAGCGCCTGACTGGCCAGCCAGACGCTGAGCAACCCGCCCACCACGAGGAGGATTCCACCGAGGCGGACCTCCCGGGTGCCATTAAGAGCGTACTCCGCCGCGGTCCGCCGCTCCCGGACCAGTCCTTCCCGCACTTGATTCTCGGCGAACGACGCCATCTCCTCGGGCGAGTATTCCTTCGATCGCATGACCGTCCACAGCATCGCGACGGAAAAGACCGCGGCGCCGATGTAAAAGGAGAGCCGTACCGATTGGGGGATCACGCCCGCCGGCGCCTCGTTGCTCACCCCGAAATGGGTGGTGAGCAGCCAGGGAAGCAGCGAGGCCACCACGGCGCCCGTCCCGATGAAGAAGCTCTGCATCGCGAATCCAGTAACCCGCTGCGTCGCAGGCAGGTTATCTCCCACGAAGGCACGGAACGGCTCCATCGAGATGTTGATCGAGGCATCCATGATCCAGAGCATCCCCGCCGCTACCCAGAGTGCGGGAGAGTTCGGCATCGCCACTAGGGCCAGCGAAGCGAGGATGGCCCCGGTGAGGAAGTAGGGACGCCGCCGGCCCAGGCGGTTCCAGGTGCGGTCGCTCAAATAGCCGACCACGGGCTGCACCAGCAGTCCGGTCACCGGGGCGGCCACCCACAGGATCGGGATACTTTCCACCTTCGCACCCAGGGTCTCGAAGATCCGGCTCACGTTGGCGTTCTGCAGCGCGAAGCCGAACTGAATCCCCAGAAAACCGAAGCTCATGTTCCAGATCTCCCAGAACGAGAGCAGCGGCTTGGGCCGGACGGCGGTGGCGGTGGGCATAGTGGCCAGGGTCAGGGGTTGCGAGTGCGGTCAAGGCGATAGACCAGCTCGTTCACCTCGGCGTCACTGAAGACCTCTTCGAGCAGCCTTTGCATCGGGCGCTGCCAGTTCGGTCGTTCCGACGAACGCGTCCCGGGCAGGTTCACCCCCTGCTCCTCCAGCCAGAGATCCTCGAGCCAGGTTACCACCAGCGGGCTCTCCGACCGGCCCAGCCACTCGAGCAGCTCGGCCAGAAATGCTCGCGGCTCCTCCATCCGGCTGTGCAGCCGCTCGGCGAGCCAGCGCACGGCTCGCGCTCGTTCTTTCCGCACTGCCGGTACCGCGTCCTCGGCCAGTAAACCGTAGCTGACCCGTTCGGCAATGTCGTTGCCGGCCAGCCACCCCGCGAACGTCGGCGTGTCGTGCGTGCCTACCAGCGCCACGTCCGCGGCGGTCGGGATCGGAACCTCCGGTCCTGCCGAAGCCTGGAATTCCGCCAGGTACATCCCCCAGATCCGGTGCCGCGGCAGCGCGGCATGGATCTCACGGGGAACCGTGCCGAGGTTCTCGCCCACCACCTCGCAACGGTGCAGCTGCGACTCCAGCGTGAGGATGGCGAACAATTC
>DASYPD010000146.1:0-3254 GCA_036007005.1 Gemmatimonadales bacterium | reverse complement strand
CGCGGTTGGATTGGTAACCGCGAGTGCCTGGCCGAGCAGGGGGCTTCGTTCCCGGGCGGCGGAGACGAGCTCGGGCCATACTGCGGTAAGCGATTCGAGAGAAAGGTCGGAGAGTCGGAAGGTCGGAAGGTCGGAAGGTTGCGGTTTCGGCTTGGCTGGTGGAATACTCGGCGCACCCGGCATCCCGACTTTCCGACCTTCCGACCTTCCGACTTGCGCAATCACCGCCTCGAGCTCGACCACTCGGTCCATCAGCGTCCAGCGCAGCAGCAGGGTCTCGACGATCAACCTGGCGCTGCTCGAGCGACGGATCGCGCCTTCAGCATCGGCCAGCAGGGCCAGCATGCGTACCACATCGCTCTGCTGCAGCGTCCCGCGCGTACGCTCGATAGCTTGGCGGAGCGCATCGGTCAGCGCTTCCGGCGCGGTCCCCGTTTGCACCATGAGCAGGGCGCGCAACAGATCCGCCAGGCCGGTCATGAACTCGACCAGATCGGCACCCGAGTTCAGCAACGCGTCCACCAGCGGAAAAATGGCCGCGGTGTCACGCTGCGCCACGGCCCGCAAGGCTTCGGCGTACTGCTCGTCGTCGATCAAGCCCAGAACCTGCCGAACCGCGGTTGCGGTGATCGGTCCCTCGCCGAAGGAGAGGCATTGATCCAGCACCGAGAGTCCATCGCGCATCCCGCCATCGGCGTAGCGGGCGATGAGTGCCAGCGCGTCGTCCTCGGCGCTGAGTCCTTCCGAGCTCAGCACTTCACGGAGCCGCTCCCGGATGGCCGCCGGCCCGATCCGCCGGAAATCGAAGCGCTGGAGCCTCGACAGCACGGGCGCGGCGGTGGAGGCGATTTTCTGCGGCTCGGTGGTGGCGAAGACGAAGACCACACCGGGTGGCGGCTCCTCCAAGATCTTGAGCAACGCGTTCCACGCCTCGCGCGTGAGCATGTGAGCTTCGTCGACGATGTAGACTTTGTGGCGACCCTCCTGCGAGGCGGCATACATCGCCCGCTCCCGCAGATCGCGGGCATCGTCGACTCCCCGGTTGCTCGCCGCGTCGATTTCCACCACGTCGAGGTTGGCCGACCCGCTCCAGACCCGGACGCAGCTTGGACACGCTCCGCAGGGCTCCCCCTTCGCCGGATCTCGTCGCTCGCAGTTGAGCGCCATGGCTAGAATGCGGGCCGCGGTCGTCTTGCCGGTACCGCGCGGACCGGTCAGGAGATAGCCATGACCCACGCGACCCTTGGCGACAGCGCCGCAGAGCGCGGTTGCAACATGGTCCTGGACCAAGAGGTCCGCGAACCGCTTGGGTCGGTATTTACGGGCGAGAGCGATCACGATAGTCGGACAATCGGACAGTGAGAAAGTCGGATGGGCTGCCGGCAGGGAAATCTACACTGGGAAGCACGAGCGCAGGGGCCGGATCACTCCGACCCCCACAAGACTGCCGACCTCTTTCCCGCAGACTACTGCTGCAGGTTGAAGAGATTCGAGACGATGGTGACCGTCGCGAAGCCCGTGAAAGCACTCGTGGCCGCCAGCCGGTACCCTCCCGTCTTGTTGAGCGTGATGGAGAACGTGGCGACACCATCCTCTCCGGTGAATACCGGCCCCGCACCGGTGAGCTGCACCGGCTGGCCCTGATTGCCGAATACGCTCAGCGTGATCGCGACGTTCTCGAGCGGCGTCCCATGGGCCGCCACCGCCTTGACGGCGACGGTGATGGGGGCTTTCACGAAGCCATCCACCGGCTGGGTGAGATAGCTCAGGTTCACGGTTGCGGCATCCACCACCGCGAAATCGCTGAACCCATCCGCCAGTCCCCCTGTCCCCCCGGGGGTTCGTACCCGCGCGTATAATCGCTTGGGCGCGAAGAAGGCGAGCACCCGCGAGAGAACGCCCGAGCTCGGCTGGAGCGCGGTCGTACTCGGACAAGGGAACCAGGGCAGGCCGCTCAGGTCGAGCTGCAGCACCGTCTCCCCGGTCGCGTGGTTGCGGCCTATCCGGTGGGCGGAGGCGTCCGAGACTCCCGCCAGACTGGGACAGATCGCCACAGTTACCGCATCGTCATTCGCCGGATTCGGGCCGGCGGTGGTTGCATCGTAGACCATTCCCCAGCGGAACGCGCCCACCACGACCGTCTCGGTGAATACCGCGGGAACGCTGGCACTGTAGAGCAAGGCGCGGCCGCCGATCCACGCGGCGAAGTTGCCTCCGACGGGATACACTCCCGTAACGCCATTCTCGGCCATCACCGGACCTTCCGAATCTTGCCGGTATGCGTACGCACCGTAATCCAGCGCGCCGGTCAGGATCTGCCTGAGGCTTCGGGTTTCCGTGACCTTCACATCCATGCAGTTGATGAGCGCGATGGTGAGATCGGCTCCGTTCAGCGCCGTGCCGGCTTCCAGGTGATTGTCTCTCGTAGAGGCAATGAGCTGGAAGACCGCGAAGCCGTTGGTGTTGGCCGTCGCGGTTCCGGCACCCGCCTGCTCCATGGCGCGGATCAGATCGGAAGCGGTCTTGCGCTGGGCCGTAGCGAAATAAGCCCGCGCGAGGTTCTGCGCGGCCTTAAAGTCGCAGGGCCCTATGGTGCCGATACTCAGCGAGAGAGGTCCCGTCGCGAGGTCCTTGCCCGGCGAAGCTCCTTCCGAGCAAGCAGCCAGCGCGAGGGCTGCAAGCAGCAATCCCGTGGTCTGTCGCATAGCGGCTCCTTGAAGTCCCCAGGAATTGAAGTCTGATGACCTCGGAGACGCTGTCAAGTGAGCGGGAATACACCTCCTTCCCGGGCTAGCGGGTAACTGCTTTGAGTTGCTGCCAGCGCGGATCCGAGCGCAGGTCGCGGGTCCACCAGCTCACCTCCTGGTCCAGGTTGCGGGCCTGCTGGGGATTCTTCGCCAGGTAGACCGTGAGCTGTTCGAACGCCTCGTTCTTGTCGCCGAGCATGGTGCGCGCGAGGCTTTCGATGTAGGGGAGCTCGCGGTTGTTGTCGATGGAGGCATCAGCCCGCGCGGCCAGCATAACCCGGCGCGCGCTATCGGGCAGTTTGGCGCGAATCAGCGCGAAGGCAACCAGCATCTGGCCGCGCTTCTGCCGGAACTCCTGCAATTGCGGCGGACTCAGCTTGACGTAGCGCTCTCGCAGAGCCCATGCCTTGGGCACGTCCGGCTTTACGCCCTTGAGGGCAAAAAGCCAGAGCTGGCACTCTGCAAAGCGGTAATCATTGGGGAATCTCCGCTGCCCTTCTTCACACC
>DASYPD010000145.1:0-2807 GCA_036007005.1 Gemmatimonadales bacterium | reverse complement strand
TCACTCGGACAGGAGCTCGATCCGGGCCATATCGGCCCCATCACCCGGGCGCGAGGCTAGCTTGAGAATCCGGATGTAGCCACCCGGCCGGGCCGCGAAGCGGGGCCCGATCTCCTTGAAGAGCCGGCCCGTCACCGCGCGGTTCGGGATCCGGCGCTCCACCAGCCGGCGCGCATGCAGGTCGCCCCGGCGGGCCAGCGTGATCAGCCGCTCGGCGTAAGGTCTGAGCTCCTTCGCCTTGGCCTGCGTCGTCACGATCGCGTCGTGCTCGAAGAGACTCGCCGCCATGTTCCGGAGCAGAGCCTTCTTGTGCGTGGCCGTGCGGGAGAGCTGGCGGCCCTTGGCGCGATGCCGCATTACAGGGGTTCCTCCGGTGCCGCAGGCGCTTCCGGAATGCCGCCGCTCTTGGCCACGTGGAGGTCACCATCGACCTCCTCGAACGCCATGCCGAAGCGCAGCCCCTCGCGCTGCAGCAGCTCGGCGATCTCCGCCACGGCCTTCTCGCCGACGTTCTTGACCTCGAGCAGCTCCTTCTCGTCGAACTCGACCAGGTCGCGCAACGTGCGGATATTCGAATTCTTGAGCGAATTGAGCGTCCGCACCGAGAGGCCGAGATCGTCGATCAGCCGCTCCAGCTTCATGCGAAGCCCGCCGGTAATCGCGACGCCTTCGGCCGGCAGGGCCCGCGCCTGCGGCACCCGGCCGAAATCGATGAAGTAACGGAAGTGCTCGGTCGCGAGTGCCGCGGCGTACGCGATCGCATCTTCCGGGCTGATGGTGCCATTGGTCTCCACCATCACCGCGAGCCGGTCGTAGTCGGTGCGCTGCCCGACCCGTGTCTCGCTCACCGTGAAGTTGGCGCGCCGGACTGGATTGTAGATCGCGTCGATCCGCACCACGTCCACCGGCAGAGATCGGTCGGTCGGGTGCATTTCGGACTCGACGTAACCGCGCCCCTTGTTCACGTACAGGTCGCAGCTCACATCCTTCTGGTCCTGCAGCGTGAAGAGGAGGTGATCCGGATTGACGACCCGCACTCCGGCCGATTCCTGGATATCGCGCGCGAAGACCGGACCTTTGCCCTCGCGGCGGATCCGCAGGATGGCCTCGTCCTTGTCTTCGTCCAGCACCAGGGTGAGCGCCTTGAGCCGCTGGATGATCTGGTGCACGTCCTCCAGCACACCGGGGATCGTCTGGTGCTCGTGCACGACGCCATCCATCCGGAAGGCCCACACGGCGGAGCCGCGCAGCGAGGAGAGCAGTAGCCGCCGGAGCGAATTCCCCAGGGTGTACCCGAACCCGCGCTCCAGCGGCTGCAGGCGGAACTCCGCGATGTTCGGATTGTCCTCCCGTTTGGTCATCTCGACCATATACGGGCGGACCAGACCGGTCATATCGATCGTCATGCGGTATCCGTTCGATTTATTTCGAGTAAAGCTCGACGATGAGCTGCTCCTGCGCGTTCAGCGGGATCGCGTCGCGCGTCGGAAGCATCGTGAGCCGGCCTGCGGCCTTGCTGCCGTCCACCGAGAGCCAGGTCATCGGCGCGCCGCGCGAAGCGCTCTCCAGCGCGACCTTGACCGGCACCAGCTCCCGGCTTTCGGGAGCGACCCGCACTTCCTGTCCCGGCGCAACCCGGTAGGAAGGAATATTCACCCGCCGTCCATTCACCTGCACGTGCCCGTGCCGGACCAGCTGGCGGGCGGCCTTGCGGCTGCTGGCGAAGCTCATCCGGTACACGACGTTGTCGAGCCGCGTTTCGAGCGCGATCAGCAGGTTGGTGCCCTTCACGCCCTGCTCGTGGCTCGCGCGCTCGAAGGTATTGCGGAACTGGCTCTCGGACAGGCCGTAGATCCGCTTGACCTTCTGCTTCTCACGGAGCTGACGGGCATACTCCGACATCTTGCGTCCGCCCCGCCCGCTGTTAGCCTGACCGTGCTGGCCCGGCGCATAGCCCCGGCGCTCGACCGCGCACTTCTCGGTGAGACAGCGCGATCCTTTGAGGAACAGTTTCGTCCCCTCGCGCCGGCAGAGGCGGCAACTGGGGCCAGCGTAACGTGCCATGCGTCAGACCCTGCGCTTCTTGGGTGGGCGGCACCCGTTGTGAGGGATGGGGGTGACGTCCTTGATCGAGACGACCCGAAGCCCCACGGACGCCAGCGCCTGGATCGCCGATTCCCGGCCGCTGCCGGGACCTTGCACCAGCACATGCAGCTTCCGCACGCCCAGGTTCATCACCTCGCGCCCGACATTCTCCGCCGCCACGGTCGCGGCGAAGGGCGTGCTCTTCTTGGAGCCCTTGAAGCCCGCCTTGCCCGCGGTGCCCCACGCGATCGTGTTGCCCCGCATGTCGGTGATGGTGATGAGCACGTTGTTGAAGGTCGCCGAGATGTGGGCGATGCCCTCGGACTCGACCAGCTTCTTCGAGCGCTTGGGACCGGCGGCCTTCGCGGGCGCGGCGGCGGCTGGAGCCGCGGCGTCTGTCGGCGCTACCGGCTGTTCGGGTGTCGTCATAGTTACTTCTTCGTCGCCTTCTTCTTGCCCGCGATGGCGCGGCGCGGCCCCTTCTTGGTGCGCGCGTTGGTATGGGTGCGCTGGCCGCGGACCGGGAGGCCTTTTCGGTGCCGGGAGCCCCGGTAGGTGCCGATGTCCATCAGCCGTTTGATGTTCATGGCGACTTCGGTGCGCAGCGCGCCTTCGACCTTCACGCTGCGCTCGATCAGCTGCCGGAGCCGGGCGACTTCGGAATCCGAGAGATCCCGCACCCGCGTGTCGGGACCGATGCCGGAATCGGACAGCAGCCGATT
>DASYPD010000144.1:0-3204 GCA_036007005.1 Gemmatimonadales bacterium | reverse complement strand
GCCCCAGGCTTGTGGGCGCATCATCGGATCACGCAGCGCGGCGAACGCGGGCATGCCGAGCAACACCGGCATGAGGATGAGCCCACCCAGGATCCACCAGAACACACCGTAGAGCGCACCCCACAGTACTCCGGCAGCCACACTCAGCAGCTTCGCGCCCAACAACAAGCCGAATAACCCGCCGATCGCCGCGCTATTGAACAGATGATAGAGCCAGCCGACGGCCAGGCTATTGGACCGCACCACCTTCGCCACCATCAGCATGCCGGACACTTCCATGCCCTCAGGGGTCTTGCCGCTCGAGAACTGCATCATCAAGCCGAAGACGATCCCGGCCACGAGGCCCGCGACCACTCCCGCACCGATCCTGGATTGCATCGTCCCGCCTCCTCCTTCCCGTGAGCTTGCTGTGGCTCAGCGAACCTCGAACGTCAGCGTCGCCCACTGGGATTCATGGGTGATCCCTGGCTCGCTGGAATGCCGCATCCGGATGAATTTCACGTACCACCGCCCCGCGCTCGTCAGCCGAATGCTCGCCACGCCGGTGGAATCCGTGCGCGCCCGCGCTTCCCGGATCGTGGCGCCACGCGGCGTGAGACCTCCCGCGAGCAGGCTGAGCCCTGCGGCCGGCTGGCCCTCTATCAGGCAGCGGAAGCGCAGGGTGTCCCCTCGCTTTGCTTCATAGGGATTACTGAGCGGCACGATCTCCGCCGCGTAGCCGAGCACAGTGCCGTAGTCAGTGCTGCGCGTCGCACCCACCTGCAGGATCGCCTTGACGTGCTTGGCATAGCGCTCCTTCGCGGGCTCGCCGAGCGCCCCGCTCCGGGTCCGCTCGGCCAACATGTCGTCGATCCCCTCCTCCTTGAGATAGTCGTTGAACTGCTTCCCGCTGAGCGCAATCTCGCGCGGGCGAACCGAGAGGCCGACGACGTAGGTGCCCGGGCCGGCAGTGTGGAAACGCAGCTGCGTCGTGTCGCCGCGGGCGGAAAGAGCGGCGGTGTCGAGCGCGGTCCTGCCACCGGGTCCCACCAGACTGAGCTCGGCGAAGCGGTCGCGGGCGACGGCATTCTCGCTTTTGCTGAAGGTTCCGTTGAGCAGAAGCGCCCGCACCGCCGTGTTAGGCGGCAGGAAGTATGTAGCGAGCTTCAGGAACAGATCATGTGCCGCGAGCGAGCTCGCGGCAAGCGCGAGCGCGGTAATGCAGAGGAGTGTGGCGCGGCGGGTCGTGGTCGTCATGCTGGGCTCCCCGGTGCGGGCCGTTGTGCCGTGAACACGACGGCTTTGACTCCAAATTGCTCGGCCGCGTCCTGGGTCGAGGCCTTGCGGAATTGAAACCCGCCGACCACCCGGGAGCGGATCCGCTTGAAGCCCGCCCGCTCGAACAGCTCGAAGAACTCTCCCTCCGGGAGAGCGCCACCGATTCAGCTGGCCCAGAGCTTGGGGTCGTTGACGATGGACTGGGAGAGCGGCCGCGCGCTCACCACGTCCACAATGGAGACGCGGCCTCCCGGCTTGAGCATGCGGAAGGTCTCCTTGATCACCTTCGCTTTTCGGAACGAGAGGTTGATTACCCCGTTGGAGATGACCACGTCGGCAAAGCCATCCTCGACCGGCGGCTCTTCGATCCGGCCCTGCCGGAACTCGACCTGGTCGTAGCCGAGCTCGCCCCGGTTGCTGTCGGCCGCTTTGATCATCTTGGGATTGAGCTCGATGCCGATAACCCGGCCGCCGGGGCCGACGGCCCGCGCCGCAATGAGCGAATCCATCCCCGCCCCGGAGCCCAGGTCCACGACCCGCTCGCCGGGCTGGAAGCGCGCGCGCTCGATCGGGCAACCGACGCCGGCGAACGCCGCGACTGCGCGGGCCGGCATCGCATCGAGGTCGGCGCTCTGGTACCCGTACATCTCCGCGGCCCGGCGGCCGGTGTAGAAGTGATATTCGGCCTCCGGATGCGCGGCGACTTCCTCATACATCCGTGCGACCTCGGCGGTGAGCAGAGTTTCCAGCGAAGTAGTGGCAGCGTCGGTCATACAAACCTCCCCTCCCGTATCAATCTGGCGTCGGTTGAGCGAGTCCGCCACCGCGGTCGGGCCGGCGCCGGGCGCCCTGGAAGCCCCGAGCCAGCGGTACTAGTGTCTACGCATGGCAGAACTGGTGCTCACGGCAATGATCCGGTATCCGTGCTGTGGCTCGGAGGGCTGAAGAGGCGATGCCCGACTCATATCCCCCCGCGAGGGAGAACGCAGTTCGCCGAGGAGAATGGCTCACCTGGGCTACACTCGGCTACAACAGTCTCGAAGGCTTGCTCTCAGTCACCGCAGCGATGCTTGCTGGCAGCGTCGCCCTGCTTGGCTTTGGAATTGACAGCTTCATCGAGGTGGCTGCCAGTCTCGCAGCCATTACGCGCCTCCACGCCGACCGGGATCTCGCGCGCCGTGCGCGGGTCGAACGGCGAGCCCTCCGCTTCATTGGCCTCTCGTTCCTCGCGCTAGCGGGTTACGTCGCGTTCGACGCCGCGCACTCTCTTTGGCGACATGCCGAACCTGCGGAAAGTCCTCTGGGAATTGGCGTCGCAGTCGCCTCACTCATCGTGATGCCCATCCTGGCCAAGCGAAAGCGCCGGGTCGCCACTCAGCTCGGGAGCAACGCGCTCACCTCGGAGGCCAGACAGACGGAGCTCTGCGTCTACCTCTCAATCGTCCTGCTGATCGGGCTTGCCTTGAACGCGATCCTGGGTTGGTGGTGGGCCGATCCGGTCGCTGCCCTCGCGATGGTCCCGCTCATAGGTTGGGAAGGCATCGAGGGAATCAGGGGCCGTGCCACCTGCGAAGCGTGTTGAACATTGTTTCCCGCAGGGGGCCTTACTAAGGTTAGAGGATGAAGCGAGCTCCGGCCGCCCTCTTGTTGTTGCTCCTCCAGCTGAAACCGCTGGCGGCGGCCGCGGTCTGCTTTCGCGAGGCGTCGAGCGACACGGAGTGCCCGATGCCTGGCCAGGCTCCGACTCCGCTGCCTCGGCATTCGGGTCCGGAAGCTCCGCCGCCGGGGTGTCCAGCCGCGGCCGTTTGTGCCGCGGTGGCGCCTGCCATCGCAGCGGTGGCGGCCGTCCTCCCGACTAACCCGCTCGAATCAGCAACCACCTCGTGGTTCGTCCCCGGATTCCATTCGGCCGATCCGGTCGCCCCACCCGCTCCACCCCCTAACGCC
>DASYPD010000143.1:0-4103 GCA_036007005.1 Gemmatimonadales bacterium | reverse complement strand
CCGTCATCGCTGATGGTGCGGAGGTTGTAGCTGCCTGGCGGAAGGGTGACGGTCGTGGTGGCTTCGAGCGCCCAGCGATCGCGCGGCAGCTCGGCGAGTTGCGGCCGGTACCACTCGAAGTCGAGTCGAGCGAGCTCCCGGAGCAGCAGAGGCGGCTCGCGCAGCAGTCGCGCGAAGACCGTGGAATCCCCGCGGACGTCGGAGCTGTCGCTCCAGGCGAGGGCGCGCGCCGCCCAGCCCGCGGCCGGCTCGTAGTGCGCATAGGAGAAGCGATACGGCGTGCCGGCCCGCCGCGGGATTCCGCGCGGCGACATGGTGGCGGCACCGGTGTACGCGAGGACCAGCTCCCAGTCGCCGGCGGAATCACGCGCGGGGGTGACCGCAACGGTGTCGCCCATGGTCCCCTCGCTGCGGGAGAGCAGCGTGATGCCGCGGCGGGTGAGGACTCGCCATGCCCCCGGCGGCCCCAGCGTACGGAGGCGCAGGGGGATCGCATGGCTGCTGTCCACGGGCCAGAGCTTGGGCGAGCGCCAGTCGTAAGGTCCCCATTCGTCCACCACGATGGCGGAGCGATCGCGGCGGGTTAGCAACGAGGCCGGGGCGCTGCGCGGGGCTCTGGAGAGCCGCGGCGCCCAGGACGCGAATTCGTCGGGCAGCGGAAGCATCGCGGGACAGGCCTCGCGGTCGCTTCGGCCGCTGGGCGGCCTTGCCGGCGAGATCGCCACGGCCCCTGCGGGGCCTCGCGGTGACACCTCAGCCGAGTCCACGGCGTCGTAGCGATTGGCCGTTACCAGCAGCCCCGTGGTGTTCCGCACCCGGACGGCAACGCGATTGCGGAGGAAGTGATTGCCCTCGATCCGGTAGTCCCGGCTCTGCGTGTCCCGGTGCTTCGGATAGCCCCATTCGGAGGGCTCGAGGGGATCGCCCGACAGACTGATCGCCGTGGTATCGCCCGCGAAAAGGTTCCCGCCGATGCGGTTGTCCTGCCCGTGCTCGATGGCGATGCCCGTGCGGTTTTCCCGGAAGCAATTCCCCACCACCGTCGACTCGTAGCTGTAGCCGCCCCAAAGCCCGTAGTCGCTTCCTTCCGCGCGATTGGCCAGGAAGCTGTTCCGGCTGAAGGTGGCTTCCATGGCGTTGGCGGGCGCGAAACTGAAATCATTGCCGTAGAACAGGTTGTCGTTGGCGCCGCCCTGCCCGCTATCCATCGTGCTCTGGCCGGCCCAGAGGAAGAGCCCGTCACCGCCGTGGGTCGCCGAGTTGTATGCCACGAGATTGCGGGAACTCTGCTCGTAGAGCAGCAGATCGGCGGAATCCTGGCCGCGACGGTAGAAACCGTGGCTGTAGCCGCGGACATTGTAGTCGAGCCGATTGCGCAGGATGGTATTGTCGCTGGAGCGATAGAGCCCGATTCCTAACCCGGAATTGAAGGAGAACGTGTTCT
This sequence comes from Gemmatimonadales bacterium, assembly GCA_036007005.1. Lineage (GTDB taxonomy): Bacteria > Gemmatimonadota > Gemmatimonadetes > Gemmatimonadales > GWC2-71-9 > JABFSM01. The sequence continues at coordinate 2,659 of DASYPD010000143.1, read as the reverse complement.
CCTCCACGCGCAAGGAATCGCAGCGGACCAGCAGCAGGCCGTTCATGCCCTGCGCGACCTGATTCCGACGCACTTCCCCGCCCCGCACCCCGTCGAGGTAGAAGGCCGCCCCATAGCGGAGCCATTCGTCCTGTTCGTTGTGATGGAAGGAGAGCCAGTCGAGCAGGCTCTCGTGCTCGATCAGGCTGAAGAGCCTCGGCTTCCAGTTGTAGCTCGCGTCGATGCCCCGCAAGGTGAGACCGCGGGTGCCGCGCGCCCGGATGGCGACCTTATAGCCCCGGATGATCCCGCCGATCACCCGGACGTTGCGGCCGCCCTCGATGCGTATGGCGACCCCTGCCGCGCGATCGGGGGCAGCCGCCGGGTCCTGGCCCTCCAGCACCACGCCGTCCAATTGCAAAGTCAGGTTGTCGCCTCGAATGACGAGCACGGCGGAATCGAGCGAGGCGGGCGCAGCGAGACGATAGCGCCGGGGCACAATACGGGTCGATTGAGTGATGACGAGGCCGGGCCTGAGCTCGATGAGGGCCGCTCGCTGGGCAGCTACGGCGGGCGCCAGAGCCGCCAAGGCAGCGAGTGCCAGCAGAGGACGACCGGGAGATTGCTTCGGCGGCGTTGCCGCCTCGCAATGACGAGCGCTCAAGGATAGAGCCTGTGGATCTGCCGCGGAAACGCGATCGCCTCCCGAATATGCTGGATGCCGCAGATCCAGGCGACGGTCCGCTCGACGCCGAGCCCGAAACCGGAATGGACGAAGCTGCCGTACTTCCGGAGATCGAGATACCAGCCATAACCCGCGGGATCGAGGCCCTGCTCCCTGATGCGCGCGAGCAGCCGATCGTGATCGTCCTCGCGCTGCGACCCGCCGATGATTTCGCCGTAGCCTTCCGGGGCCAGACAATCGTTATTGAGCACGGTGCGCGGATCGGCGGGATTCTCCTTCATGTAAAAGGCCTTGACCGCCTTGGGATAGTTGCACACGAAGACAGGGCGCTCGGAGTTCTCCGAAAGCCGGGTTTCGTCATCCGCGCCGAGGTCTTGTCCCCAGACGATGTCACTGCCGAGCGCGCTGAGCCTGGGGATGGCGTCGCTGTAGCTGATCCGCGCGAAGGGTGGCGTGATCTGCTCGAGGCGCCCGGTCGCGCGCTCCAGCTCCTTGAATTGCTCCTGGCAACGCTCCAGGGTGCGCGCCACAATGAAGCTCACGAAGTCTTCCTGCAGCCGCATGTTGGCGTCGGAATCGTTGAACGCCACTTCGGGCTCCACCATCCAGAACTCGGTCAGATGCCGCCGGGTCTTGGATTTCTCGGCACGGAACGTCGGCCCGAAGCAATAGACCTTGCCGAGCGCTGCCGCCGCCGCCTCGACATAGAGCTGACCCGTTTGCGCGAGGTAGGCCTTGCCGAGGTCGAAGTACTCGGTCGCGAAGAGCTCCCCGGCCTGCTCGCCGATCGAGCCGGTGAGAATCGGCGTATCCACCTGGGTGAAGCCGCGCTGATCGAAAAAATCGTGGATCGCCTGGATGACCGCATGGCGCACCTTGGCGATGGCGACCTGCCGGCGGCTGCGCAGCCAGAGATGCCGGTGCTCGAACAAGAACTGGGTCCCGTGCTCTTTGGGCGTGATCGGATAGTCCGGCGACGGGCCCAGGATTTCGAGCCTGGCGGCGCTGAGCTCATAGCCCCCGGGAGCACGGGACTCCTGCCGGACGGTCCCGCTCACCGCGACGCAGGTTTCCTGGCTCAGCCCACCGAAGGCCTCCCAGACCTCGCCGGGGACTTCTTGCTTTGCGAAGACCACCTGGAGGTAACCGGTGCCGTCGCGCAGCACCAGAAAGGCGATCTTGCCGCTGGAACGAGTGGTGGCCACCCAGCCACGCACGGTGACGGTCTGTCCGACGTACTGCCCCAACTCATTGACATAGACCGCTGTCATGCACCGAACCGGGGAAAGGGGATTGCGTCGGCGGCTCCGCCGCAGCCTCGCGATGACAATAGCCGGACGGTGCAAAGAATCGCCACTTTCGTCCCAGCGCCGCCCAGGAATCGAACGGTGTCGTCTTTCTCGGATCTTGCGAGCGCTTGCAGACTGCCCAATACTACCTTCGTCCCTGCGCGCACCCCTCAGGCAAGAGCCATGGCCATGCAAGCTCGCCTCAAGTCCGAGTTTTCCCTGCGCTATCCCCGCTTGTCCAGCGGCATGTGGTACGACGTGGCGCCCATCTTTCCCGGCGTGACGATCCGGCGGGTCGATATGTTCGGCCGGCGGGTAACCCGGCTCAAGACTGCACGGGACTACGAAACGGTGCAGGCCGCGCATTTCGAATTCCGCCCGCGTCCGGAGCCGGCGGAGGAACTGGTGAGCGTCTGAGCCGTCTCAGGCCTCCAGCACCAGCTTGACATCGGGCTCGAGGGCCGGCGCGCTGCGGCGCGTCAGGCGGGATACCAGGAGATAGGTCAGCAGCGCGAGCACCAGCGCAAGCCCCGATACGGTGACTCCTGCCGGCAGGCTGTAGACGCGAAGAAACCCCAGGGTTTCGCCCAGCAGAGTTACCCCCAGTCCCACTCCCATCGAAGCCAGCGCGCCGGCCCGGGTTCCGCCCGCCCAGTTGAGTCCCACCGCGAGCGACGGCATCAGCGTCGCCGCGAAGAGTCCCCAG
>DASYPD010000142.1:0-7018 GCA_036007005.1 Gemmatimonadales bacterium | reverse complement strand
CTGCCGCGGAACGTGCTCGTCGAGATTGAGGTCGTCGCTTGTAAAGCGTGACCGTGACTGGTAACCGGTGACCAGTGATGGCCGGCAATTACCGGTTACTGATCACTGGGCACCGCAGTAAAGGGGGCGGATCGGGCCTGGTGGTCCGGCCGGTCTTCAAAACCGCGACGGAGACGCCTTCGGCAGCTCCGGTAGGTTCGATTCCTACACGCTCCCGCCACTTCTGCTTCGTGAGGAGTCCTTCTAGTCTTCGGCATCAGCACGTCGGTCGCGCCATAGCCCGGGAGGGCGTCTGAAGCATTTGGGGCTGCTGCTCGCGGGCCAATTGCTCGCCACGGGAATCGCGGCGGCCCAGGACACGACCAGCCGCCCCATGATTCCACCGCCAACCCAGCGTCCGGCACCCCGCGACACTCTGCACCGGCTCAAGCCCCTCCCCGCGTTCTTCCATTCCCTCTTGCTTCCCGGCTGGGGCCAGGCCAAGCTCGATCGCAAACTCACCGCGGCGCTCTTCATGGGCTGGGAAAGTCTCACCCTTGGCATGTCACTCAAGGTCAACGGAGAAGTGCACTATCTCGATCGGATCGGCGCTGACTCGACCGCGCGCGCCAACAAACGGCAAGAGCGGCAGGACTGGCTGGTGCTCCTCGCCTTCAATCATCTGTTCGCGGGCCTGGAGGCGTTCGTCAGCAGCCACCTGCAGGATTTCCCCGCCGACATCAGTCTCCGCGCGGCACCCCGCGGGATCGGCGTGCAGGCCAGCCTCCCGTTCCGGCTCCCGTGACATCCGGCCCCATCGGGATCTTTGATTCCGGGCTGGGCGGACTCACCGTCGCCCAGGCGATCTTCGAGCGACTCCCGCACGAATCCACCCTGTATTTCGGCGACACGGCACGCGTTCCCTACGGCCCGAAGTCTCCCGATACCGTGCGTCGCTACAGTCTCGAGATCATGCACTGGCTACTCGGCCAGGACGTCAAGGCCATCGTGGTAGCGTGCAACACCAGCACGGCGCAAGCGCTCGACGTCCTGCGCGAAGCTTCTCCGGTTCCGGTCGTCGGCGTGATCGAGCCCGGCGCGCGCGCCGCGGTCAAGGTGGCCGGCGTCCACCCGATCGGTGTGATCGGCACCTCGGGCACGATCAAGAGCAAGGCCTATGAGCGAGCCATCCACCAGCTGTCCCCCGAGGCCGAGCTCGTCAGCCGCGCGTGTCCCCTCTTTGTGCCCTTGGTGGAGGAAGGCTGGTTCAATCATCCCGCCACCGAGCTTGTCGCGGAGGAATACCTCGCCCCGGTCCGCGCCAGGAACATCCGCGCTTTGGTGCTCGGCTGCACCCACTATCCCCTGCTCAGACGGCTGGTGCAGGAAGTCATGGGACACAAGGTGAAGCTGATCGACAGCGGGAAGGAGACGGCACTCGCGCTGGAAGAGGTGCTCACCCGGGAAGGGCTGGCGGCTTCCTCCAGAACGGCGACCCATCGCTTCGTGGTGAGCGACGATCCGGAACGTTTTCGCCGGCTCGGTGCCGGATTCCTGGGACATCGCGTCGCGCACGCCGAGGTCGTCAGCCTGGGAACTGCTTGAGCGCGAGCGAGTTTTCCGTGGCCACGGCATAGCGAAAGCCATCGAACCAGGCGCCGGGATTGAGGTAGCGCCGTCCCGGAAACAGCTCCAGCGCGACGGCCTGGTGGCTGTGCCCCAATACGAGCAGCGAGAGATCCTGGCCCTCGCGCAGCCTGCGTTCCGCCCAGGCGCGCTGCAGCGCCGCCGTTTCGTCCTCCAGGCGCGCACGCCGCTCGGAGGGCACGAGCCGGCCGCCCACCCGATCCGCAAGCCAGAACCCCAGCTCCGCGGGCAGCGCGCGGAATCCCAGGGAGGTCAGCGGGTGGCTGATGACGCGTTGCTGAAGCGATGCGGTCCAGGAGGGGGCGGCCAGCCCGTCACCGTGGAGCGCCAGCACCGTCGCGCCGCCCAGGGAGAACCGGAGCTCGTGGGCCGCAAAGCGGATGCCGAGCTCCGGTTCCCAGAACGAGTCGCCCGCTCCCCAGCGGTCGTGGTTGCCGCCGGTCATCAGCACCGGCATCGTACGCGCGAGCGCCTCGAGCCGCGCCAGCACGCGCACCCCGGCCCGCGGGATGGCGCGGCGATAGCTGAACCAGAATCCGAAAATATCTCCGTTCAGCAGCAAACCGTCGCCCAGATCGGGGACCGCGTCGAGGAATCGCAGTAAGCCGGCTTCCACGGCCGCGGATGCGGCGCCAAGATGTGCGTCGCTCACCACGACGAGACGTTGGATCGGCATCGCCCGAAGATAGGACGCCAGCAAGGATGGCACCATGACCGAAACGTTCTTCCGGGTGAACTACAGCGAGGTCGATCAGATGGGCGTGGTCTATCACGCGCGCTATCTGGTCTGGCTCGACGTGGCGCGCTGCGAGCATCTCCGGCGCACCGGAGTGAGCTACGCCGAGCTGGAGCGGCGCGGGCTCCGGCTGGCCGTGAGTGAAGCCCGGGTTCGCTATCGTCAGCCGGCGCGTTATGACGACCTGGTGCGAGTGCGCTGCTGGGTTCGCGAAGCCGTATCCCGCCGGATCAGTTTTGGCTATGCCCTGGATCTTCCCGGCCAGACTGCCCCGCTGGCGACCGCCGCGATCGCCCTGCTCGCGTTGGACGCGGACTTCTCCCTCTCGCGCCTGCCGACCGAGCTGCTCACCCTGCTTCCCGGCGAGCCTGACCCGGTGCGGCTCTTCTGAGCTCTCCTCCTGTCCACTATGATGCTCTCATGACGCGCCGGCTGCGCTGCTTCTCGATCCTGCTGACAACGCTCGCCGGCGCCTGCGGCGGCGGGCTCGCTCCGCTTCCGATCCCGACTGGCCTCGCGCCGGCTACGCTCGACGTAGCTGCCCGCTGGGCGGATTCGACCCGACCTGTCGAGCAGCGTGATATTCGCTTTCGCTGGAAATTTCAGGACGAGCACAGCTCCGCCGGGGGGCGCGGCCGCGCCCGTCTGAATCCTCCCGATTCGCTGCGCTTCGACGTCGCGGGTCCGCTGGGATCGGGGCACGCGGCCGCTTTCGTCGCCGGAGATACGGCGCTCTGGGCGGAGCCTGAAGAAGACGTCCGGAAGCTGGTGCCCAATTATCCGCTCTTTTGGGCCATGCTGGGAATTGCGCGGTCGCCCGTTCCCGGCAGCGTGGTGCGTCGTTTTTCGGACGCCGCCATTACCGCTTGGCAATTCGCCCATGGGCAGGATACTGTGGAGTACGTCCGGGAAAACGGCGCGGCGCCCCGGCTGCTCGCCGAGGTGCGCCAGGGCGGCAAGCGGCTGGGACGAGTCGAAACGAAACTCAGCCCTGACGGCTTGGCCGTGAGCTCCCGGCTGACCGTGGTGCATCCAGCATCCAGGCTCGACCTGACTTTCTATCAGAATGTGAAGGCACGCCCCTTTGCGCCGGATACCTGGACTCGCCCCGCTCCTCCTGCTCGCTAGCCTTTCGCTGGGCGGCTGTCTCTGGAAGTACGGCTTCACGGGAGGCGGATTGCCCCCGACGCTCAAGACCGTCGCGGTGCTTCCCTTCGAGAACCTGACCCCCGAGCCGATTCTCACCCAGGAAATCACCCGAGCGGTCCGCGAGGCCGTCGAGGGCCGGCTCGGCCTGCGCTCCGCCGGCGAGGACCAGGCCGATGTGGTGGTGAAGGGAGGCATTCAGCGCTACGATCCCGATATGCCGCTCACCTTCGCGGGACAGGCCGGCAGCCGCACGGTGGACGTAACCCGCCGGATGGTCCAGATCACGCTGAGCGTCAAGATCCTGAACCAGAAGGAAGGGAAGGTCCTCTGGGAGCGCAGCGGACTCCTGGTGCAGGGTGAGTACGGACCGGGACAGGAAGCCGACGGGCGCCGGAAGGCGCTCGAGAAGCTCACCACCGAAATCGTGGAAGGGGCGCAATCCCAGTGGTAACCCGCCGCGGGGCCCGCACTCGCGGAGCCAGCACCCTCGGCTGTCTCTTTGCGGCGCTGCTCTTTGTGGTCGCGCTCTACTACGGTGTGGGCATCGGCCGGGTGTACTGGAAGTACTACAAGCTCATCGATGAGATGTCGACCAGCGCGCGCTTCGCCCAGAATACCAGCGATGACGACATCCTCCACCACCTGGTCGGGGTGGCGAAGGACCTGGATCTCCCGCCTGAAGCGCAGCGCTTTGTCGTCCACCGCACTGCTAACCCGCCGCTGGTGTCGATCCGGACCCAGTACCATGCCATCCTGGAGCTTCCTTTCCACAATCGAGTCGTGCTCCTGAAGCCGCACGCTGAAATCCGCCAGTAGCCGATGAGCGCGACCACCTACAAGCTGGTGAGCCGCGAGGAGGCGCTCCTCTGGCGGCGGGACCTGGCCGGCCTGCTCGTCTTCACCAATGGCGTGTTCGATCTGCTGCACCCCGGCCACGTCGAGTATCTCGAGGCGGCGCGTGCGCTGGGCGACCACCTCCTGGTGGCGCTGAATACCGATAACTCCGCGCGCAGCCTGCGGAAAGGGCCGGGTCGCCCCATCGCCGGCGAGCTGGCCCGGGCTCGCGTCGTCGCCGGCCTTGCGGCGGTGGACCGGGTGGTGCTCTTCGACCAGCCGACGCCGCAGAGCCTGGTCGAGAGCCTGCGGCCCGATGTGCTGGTCAAAGGCGGCGACTACGCCTACGAGGCGATGATCGGCACCGAGGCGGTCGAGGCCGGCGGTGGTCGTGTGGTGATCGTTCCACTCCAGCCCGGCTATTCCAGCACCGCCCTCGTGGAGCGCTGCCGTGCCGCGACCTGATGGACGCGCCGCGGACGAGCTGCGTCCGCTCGCCCTCGAGCGGGGCGCCAACCCGTACGCCGAAGGGTCCTGCCTGATTCGGGCCGGCGGGACGCTGGTCCACTGCACGGCGAGCGTGGAGCAAGGCGTCCCGGCCTTCAAGAAAGGCTCCGGCGAAGGCTGGGTGACCGCGGAGTACGCCATGCTTCCCCGCGCCACGGCCGAGCGTACCGCGCGGGAGCGCCAGGGACCCGGAGGACGCAGCCACGAGATTCAACGGCTGATCGGCCGTTCGCTCCGGGCGGCCCTGTCCAGCATGGCCTTCGGCGAGTACACCATCAAGATCGATTGCGACGTGCTCCAGGCCGACGGGGGCACCCGCACCGCAGCCATCACCGGCGGCTGCGTCGCACTCGCCGATGCCTGCAGCTGGCTCGCCTCCCGGACCGGGCGTCCCTCGGCATTCGGCGCCCTGGTCGCGGCCTTGTCGGTTGGCGTGGTGGAGGGCGAGGTGCGGGTCGATCTAGCGTACGCGGAGGACTGCACCGCGGCGGTGGATGCCAACATCGTGATGCGCGCGCCCGGCGAATTCGTGGAAGTGCAGGGAACCGCTGAACGCGGCACCTTCTCACGCGTCGAGCTGGACCGGATGGTTGACGCCGCGGCACGCGGCACCGCCACCCTCTTCGCCGCCCAGCGCCGGGCCCTCGGCTGGTGAAGCTCCTCGTGGCGACCCGCAGTGCGGGAAAGCAGCGTGAGGTCCGCGGGCTGCTCGCGGGCAGCGCCCTGGAGGCGGTCTTCCCGGATGAGGCAGGGATCTACCTGGCGCCCGAGGAGGCGGGGCTCGAGCTGGGCGACAGCTATGCGGCCAATGCGCGCGCGAAGGCCGAGTACTTCGCGAAGCAGAGCGGGTTAGCAACCGTGGCCGACGATAGCGGGCTCGAGGTCATCTCGCTGGGGGGAGAGCCGGGAGTGCGTTCGAAGCGCTGGGCGGGCGTCGAGGGGCCCGACGCGGCAGTCGACGCCGCGAACAATGCCTATCTCATGCGGCGCCTCGCCGGTGCGCCGGCCTCCAAGCGCCGGGCCCGCTACCGCTGTGTGCTGGTTCTCTACCGCACGCCGAAAGCCTTCCCCGAAACCTTCGAGGGAAGCTGCACCGGCAGCATCCTCGAGGAGCCGCGGGGAACCGGGGGCTTCGGCTATGATCCGCTGTTCCTGAGTGACGAGCTGGGCAAGACCTTTGCCGAAGCGACGCCCGAAGAGAAGGACACGGTGAGCCATCGGGGACGCGCGTTCGCGGCCTTGCGCCTGGCGTTCTAGTCAATCCCGCAGCCCCGTCCCCGCGAGCGGAGAGCCCGAGTGACCGAGCCGATCGTACCGCCGAACCGGATGCGCGCGCGCCTTGCCGAGGGGCGCACCGTCGTGGGATGCATGCTCGTGGAGATCCGTCAGCCCGCGGTGATGACGCTGCTCGCCAATGCGGGATTCGATTTCGTGATCATCGACAACGAGCACGGGCCCTTCTCGATCGAGTCGATCGCCGAGCTGAGCCGGGCCGCGCGCGACGCGGGCATCACCCCGATCGCACGCGTCCCCGAGCTGACCTACGCGCACGTCGTCCAGCCGCTCGATGCCGGCGCCCAGGGCATCATGCTGCCACGGGTCACCACCCCCGAGCAGATCGAACTCTGCGTCGCCTGCATGAAGTACCTGCCGGAAGGACGCCGCGGCGCCGTGCTCGCGCGCGGTCACACCGGATTTCGCGCCGGCCCGCTGGAGTCCACGCTCGCCGCCCTGAACCGCGAGACTTTTCTGGTCATCCAGATCGAAACGGGTGAGGCGGTGCGGCGGATCGACGAGCTGCTCGCCGTTCCGGGTGTAGACGCCGCGTTGATCGGTCCGACTGATCTCTCCGTGGCCCTGGGGGTCGCGGGACAGATGGAGCACCCCACCCTGGTCGATGCCATTGAGCGCACCCTGGCCGCCTGTACGGCGCGAGGAATCGTGCCGGCCATTCACACCAACGATGTGGCGATGACCGCCGCGTGGGCTCGGCGCGGGATGCGGCTGGTCAGCATCAGCAGTGAAGCTGGCCTGCTGATGGCGGGCGCACGCTCGGCGCTGACCGCGATTCGAGGTGCGTAGAGGTGAGGGGAGACTTAGTTTGCGAGCCACGGGGCGTAGCTCAGTCCGGTAGAGCGCCTGCTTTGGGAGCAGGAAGTCGTCGGT
>DASYPD010000141.1:0-6297 GCA_036007005.1 Gemmatimonadales bacterium | reverse complement strand
CGTCGAGGGCGAGTGGGCGTACGGGTATCTGCGGGCCGAGGCGGGCGTGCACCGGCTGGTGCGCATCTCGCCCTTCGACTCCCAGTCGCGCCGGCACACTTCGTTTGCGTCGGTCTTCGTCTATCCCGACATCGACGACACGATCGAAGTCGACCTGCGTGACGAAGACATCAAGATGGACGTCTTCCGGGCCTCCGGCGCCGGCGGCCAGCATGTGAACAAGACCTCCTCGGCGGTGCGCCTCACGCACCTCCCGACCGGTCTGGTGGTGTCCTGTCAGCAGGAGCGCAGCCAGGGCAAGAACAAGGCGACCGCCTACAAGATGCTGCGCGCCGCGATCTACAAAAAGAAGCTGGAAGAACAGGAAGCGGCGCGCGCCGTCGTGGAAGCCACCAAGACCGACATTTCCTGGGGCAACCAGATTCGCTCCTACGTCTTCCAGCCCTACACCATGGTCAACGACCATCGCACCGAGCTCAAGCTCACCGACGTGCAGCGCGTGATGGACGGCGACCTCGATCCCTTCATGGAAGCCTATCTCAAGCGGTTCGTCGCAAACGGGGCGCGGCGGTGAGCAACTCCGACCGCAGTTTTGTGGAGCAGGCCCGCCGCGCCAACCGTGCGGCCCTCGAAGCGCGCGGCGTCCGGCCCTATTCCTACCGCTACGAGCGCACCCACCGCGCGGCCGACGCCCTCGCCCTGTACCAGGACGCGATGGGCGAGCACGGCCCCCTCGTCGCGCTCGCGGGGCGGCTCGCGGCTTTGCGGGTTCAGGGGAAAACAATGTTCGCCCACCTCGAGGATGCCTCGGGCCGGATCCAGCTGTACCTCCGCCAGGATGCCCTAGGCGAGGGGTGGGAGACGGCCAAACTGCTCGATCTCGACGATTTCGTCGGAGTGACGGGCACCTTGTTCCGCACCAAGACCGGGGAAGTCACCCTGCGGGCGCAGCGGCTGGAGCTCCTGGCCAAGAGCCTCCGCCCGCTGCCGCGCGGCAAGACCCAGCAGACCCCCGACGGCGCGGTGACCTTCGGCGGGCTCGCCGACCCGGAGATTCGCTACCGGCAGCGCTACGCCGATCTCGCGGTGCATCCCGACGTTCGCAAAACGTTCGAGCTCCGCGCCGAGGCGATCCGCTTCCTGCGCCGCTTTCTGGAGGAGCGTGGCTTTCTCGAGGTCGAGACGCCGATCCTGCAGCCGCAGTACGGAGGCGCCTCGGCGCGGCCCTTCGTCACCCATCATCACGCGCTCGACCTGCGGCTCTATCTCCGCATCGCGGACGAGCTCTATCTCAAGCGGCTTATCGTAGGAGGCTTCGAGCGCGTCTATGAGATCGGGCACGATTTCCGGAACGAGGGGATGGACCGGCTCCACAATCCGGAATTCACCATGCTGGAGTGCTATCAGGCCTATGCCGACTACCACGACATCCTCGCCCTCACCGAGGCGATGGTCGCCGGGGTCGTGCAGCACTGCAGCAGCGGACCGGTCGTGACGCTGGGCGACACGGTGCTCGACTTCACACCCCCCTTCCGGCGGGTCGGCTTCGTCGCGGCGCTCCAGGCCCGCAGCGGGCTGGATGTCAGAACGGCGAGCGAGGCGGCCCTCCGGGAGCAGCTGCTCCGCGCCGGGGTGTCCCAAGAGGAGGCCGACAGCTTTCAGGGGAGCAAGCTGGTCGACGAGCTTTTCAAGGCCCTCGTCGAGCCCGAGCTGATTCAGCCGACTTTCGTGCTGGACTACCCCAAGCCGCTGAGCCCACTGGCGCGGGTGCACCGCGAGGATCCCGCGCTGGTCGAACGGTTCGAGCTCTATGTGAACGGCGCCGAGCTCGCCAACGCGTTCAGCGAGCTCAACGATCCCGACGAGCAGCGGGCCCGTTTCGAGCAGCAGGGCCGCCAGCGGGCGGCGGGAGATGACGAGGCCCAGCTGCTCGATGCCGATTATCTGCGGGCTCTGGAATACGGCATGCCGCCGACCGGCGGGTTAGGGATCGGGGTGGATCGCCTGGTGATGCTGCTCACGGGGCAGCCGTCGATCCGGGATGTGATCTTGTTCCCTGCTATGCGGCCCGAAGGGCAGCTATCAGCTATCAGTCATCAGCTATCAGAGGATTCCGATCCTCGAAAAGCTGGTAGCTGATAGCTGATAGCTGATAGCTATGCCCCCCATCCTGCCTTCGCGCTTGGAGCGCTCCATCGCGCTGCGTTATCTCAAGGGCCGCAAGCGCTCCCGCTTCGCCTCGCTCACCACCGTGATCGCCATCGGCGGCGTCGCGATCGGGGTGACGGCGTTGATCGTCGTGCTCGGGGTCATGAATGGGCTGCGCGACGATCTGCGCGACCGGATCCTCGTCGCCAATCCGCATCTCCGCATCCTGACCTACGGGGCGTCGCTCCGCATGGACAACTGGCGCGAGGCGCTCGACAGCGTCCGGAAGAATCCCGCCGTGGTCGCGGCGGCGCCCGAGGTGCTGACCAAGTCCCTGATCCTCAACTCGGCACAGTATCCGGCCGCCGTGGACGTCGTAGGCTGGCAGCCGCCGGAACGCGGCCAGCCGGCGGTCACCCCGTTGCCGCGCTATCTCAAGCAGGGCGACCTTGCCTTCCAGGCCAAGTCGGACAGCGTCCAGGGCGCCATCGTGCTCGGGTACCGTCTGGCGGCCCGGCTCTCGGTGTATGTGGGCGACGAGGTCACCCTGGTGTCGCCCACTTCGCTCAAGCCGAATCGCGCCACCGGCACCCGGGTTCCCAGCCTCTGGAAGTTCGAGGTGAGCGGGATCTTCGACACCGGGATGTATCAATACGACGACGGCTTCGCCGTGCTCGATCTGGCGACAGCGCAGCGTTTTGCCGGGTTAGGCGATGCCGTCACCGGTATCCAGATCCGCCTGCGCGACCCCTGGCGGGCGCCCCAGGTGGGCGATAGCCTACAGCGGCAGCTCGGGTATCCCTTTCGCTCCTTCGACTGGCAGAGTCAGAACCAGAGCCTCTTCAGCGCCCTGCAGCTCGAGAAGCGCGCGATGGGGCTGATCATCTGCTTCATCATGATCGTGGCCGCCTTCAACATCATCGGCACGCTGACCATGGTGGTCGCCGAAAAAACCAAGGAGATCGGCATCCTCCAGGCGATGGGATTCACCCCGCGCGGCATCGGGCGCGTCTTTCTGACCCAGGGGGCGATCATCGGCGCCGTCGGCACCACCAGCGGCCTGCTCGGGGGGCTGCTGCTGGCCTACCTGATCGACCGCTCGGGCTTGATCCGGATTGATCCGGCGGTCTATTTCATCGACCGGCTTCCCGTGCACCTGGAGCTGGTGGATGTCGTCGGCGTGGTGCTCTTCAGTTTTCTGGTGGCCGTGGCCGCCACGCTGCATCCGTCGCGCGCCGCGGCCCGGCTCACGCCCGTAGAGGCGATCCGCCACGAATGAGCGTCGTCCTGGAGGCCCGCGCACTCCGCAAGAATTATCTCGGCGGCGACGGCAGCCTCATCGAGGTGCTGCGGGGACTGGAGCTGTCCGTCTCCACTGGAGAATTTGTCGCCGTGACCGGGGAGAGCGGCTCGGGAAAGAGCACGCTGCTCCATCTGGTGGGCGCGCTCGATCGGCCCACCTCGGGTCAGGTCCTCTTGGACGGAACCGCCTATGAGGGACTGGATGTCGACGCGCTCGCGGCGCTCCGCAACCGGAAAATCGGCTTCGTGTTCCAGTTTCATCACCTGCTGCGTGATTTCACCGCGCTCGAAAACGTCGCGATGCCGCTGCTGATTGCCGGGCACCCCCCAGCGGCCGCGCGAGAGCGGGCCCGAATCCTGCTTGACTCCGTCGGGCTCGGCGGCCGCCTCAGTCACCTGCCGGCGCAACTCTCTGGGGGAGAGCAACAGCGGGCCGCTGTCGCACGGGCGCTCGCGACCGAGCCGATGTTGCTGTTGGCGGACGAACCGTCCGGAAATCTGGACGAACGCAACGCCGAGCAGCTCCATCTCCTCTTCGCCGGGCTGGCGCGGGAATTCCGGACTGCGGTGATCGTGGTGACGCACAATCGGGCTTTGGCGAGCGGAGCGGATCGGGTGCTGACGCTCAGTGAAGGAATTCTGGCGCCCGAGTCCGACTCTCGGGCGGAGCTGGTGTCGCGATGAAATGCAGCAATTGCGGTGAGCGGGAAGGCGTCGTGAGCTTGACCCAGATCGAGCAGGGCGACGTGCGCACCGTGAGCCTCTGCGCGAAATGCGCTGCGGAGAAGGGCATCGAGACCGGCGTCGGCATCTCGGAAACGCCGCTGGGCGGTTTCCTCGCTGCGCTGGGCGAAAACCTCGATCCCGATGCGCCGCTGACCGCCGCGCTGGAGCTCCATTGCAGCGGCTGCGGTGCCACGCTGCGCGATTTCCGGGAGACGGGCAGGGTCGGCTGCGCGGAGTGCTATCGCTCCTTTGACGCGCCGCTGCGCGAGCTCCTGCGACGCCTGCATGGCTCCACGCATCACACCGGCATGCGCTACGCGGGGAGCGAGACCGCTCCCCCGACAGTCGCTGTCCCGGCGGCTCCCTCTCAGCGGGAGCTCCGGGACCAGCTTCGGCAGGCCATCGAGGCGGAGCAATTCGAGCTCGCGGCCGAGCTGCGCGATCGCCTCCGGGAGCAGGAATGATCGACCTCAGTCTCCTCCCGGATGGCGGGATGGCGTGGCTCGAGGCGAGCGGGCCGGGCAGTCACCTTGTCGTGTCGACCCGCGTGCGCCTGGCGCGCAACCTGCAAGGTCATCGTTTCACCACGCGCAACGAACCGGCGGAGCGCGACGCGATTCTGGGCGACATCGAGCGCGCCGCCGCTGCCACGCGAGGACTGGGTCGCGCCGTCCGGTTCCGGGTGGACCGTCTGGAGCTGCTGGACCGGCAGCTGCTGCATGAACGGCATCTGGTCAGCCGCGAGCTCGCGGCCCCGGAGCCCGGTGGGAAGGTTCGCCCGGGGGGTGGTGTGCTGGTGCAGGATCAGGCCAGCGTCATGGTGAACGAAGAAGACCATCTGCGGCTGCAGGCGCTCAAGTCCGGCTTCGCCCTGGACGCCGCCTGGGAGCTCGTCGCAACGCTGGATTCCGAACTGGGGCAACGACTTGCCTTCGCATTTCACCCTGAGTTCGGTTACCTTACGAGCTGCCCCACGAACGTCGGAACGGGGCTGCGAGCCTCGGTGTTGGTGCACCTGCCGGGACTCGTGCTCACGAAGGAAATCAACAAGATTCTGCAGGGCCTGACCCAGGTCGGCTTGACGTTCCGCGGGCTCTACGGAGAAGGCAGTGAAGTCGTCGGCAACCTGTTCCAGTTGTCGAACCAGACGACCCTGGGAAATTCGGAACGCGAGCTGCTCGACCGGCTCGCCAAGCTGGTGCGGCAGGTGCTGGAATACGAGGAGCGTGCGCGGCAGATCTTGCTCCGCGACGCGACCGCGATTCTCGAAGACAAGGTGTGGCGGGCGTACGGTTTGCTCCGCTATGCGCGCACGCTGTCCTTCGAGGAAACGATGAATCTCCTGAGCGGCGTCCGGCTCGGTGTGGGGCTGGGTCTCATCCCGAACGTCGGTATGTACACGCTCAACAAGCTCCTCGTCTTTACCCAGCCGGCGCATCTCGCCGCCGCCCAGGGGCGGGAGCTCGCCGATCCAGAGGTCCCGGTGCGACGCGCCGCCTACGTGCGGCGTACCCTGGAGGTAGAAGTCGCGCGCCATGGGGGAGCGTCCTCCACGAGCGCGTCACCGCCTGAGAACTGAGTCTACGATGAACGGCTACAATTTTACGGATCGGGTACGCAAAGTCCTCCAGATGGCACGGGAGGAAGCGGCGCGCCTCCATCATGAATACGTAGGCACCGAACACATTCTGCTCGGACTGATCCGGGAAGGCGAAGGCGTCGCCGCCGCGGTCCTCACCAACTTGAACGTCGATCTCGACGACATCCAGCAGAAGATCGAGGAGACGGTCAAGAAAGGGAAAGCCGCCGCCGCCCCCGGGCCTGATCTGCCCTAGACCTCACGCGCCAAGAAGGTGCTCGAGCTCGCCATGACCGAGGCGCGCGAGCTCAATCACTCCTATGTCGGCACCGAACACCTCCTGCTCGGCCTGCTGCGCGAGGAGAAGGGCATCGCCGCGCAGGTGCTTACCGATGCCGGGGTCACCCTGGAACAGTCGCGCGCCGAGACGCTCCGCCTGCTGGGCAGCGACATGCCGCAGACGCAGTCGAGCTCGGCCACACCCGCCCCGCCGGCCGCGGCGCCTAAGTCGGAAAAGAAGAGCAAGACGCCGGCGCTCGACC
>DASYPD010000140.1:0-7776 GCA_036007005.1 Gemmatimonadales bacterium | reverse complement strand
TCAAGGGCTTCGTCAGAAGGTGACCGAGCGCCAAGCCACCCAAACAAAAAAAGGGACCCACGGTCCTACCGCTGGTACTACCGCACCGGAAACGCCCAGAGAGGTTCCTGATGCGAAACCCGCGGTATCTGATTGCGGAGGCGAGGATTACGACGATAGCAGGGGGGGGACTCGAACCCCCGACCCCGGCATTATGAGTGCCGTGCTCTAACCACCTGAGCTACCCTGCCGCAGGCCCGGAAAATAAGAGCCGACTACACTCTTGTCATCCGGGCCTGGCTATTTCTTCCGCGAGGAACCCTTCTTCCGCGGCACTTTGGCGCCCGCCCGCCGCGCCTCCGCGAGCCCGATCGCGATCGCCTGTTTCCGGCTCTTCACAGTCTTGCCGGAGCGACCGCTCTTCAAAGTCCCCCGTTTCCGTTCGTGCATCGCGCGCTTGACCTTCTTCTGTGCGGCCTTCCCGTATCTCGCCATGGCGTCCGTCCTTGTGCTGGAAGAGTAGTCACCGGTTACTGGTGACTGGCTAGCGCTGCTCCGGACGCACAACGGTGAACTCGATCTCCCCTTTGCGCAGCATCCCGTACTGCTCGCGGGCGATCCGCTCCTGCCACGCCGGATCGTTCTCGACGAGCTTCCTAACCCGCGCGAGGCTATCCACTTCGCGGGCGAGCGAATCCACTTCCGCGCGCGCCAGCTTCTCCTTCTGGCGGAGCTCGAGCCATTGGGGGGTGCTGTATTCCCCCGCCTGAAAGGCGAATCCGGCGGCGCCGGCCAGCACCGCCAGCAGCAGCCAGCCCTTTTTCGTCATAGCGAGTACATGTCCCGGCCGGGGTAGTGGGCCACCTCTCCCAGCTCCTCGGCGATGCGCAGCAGCTGATTGTACTTGGCGGTGCGATCGCTGCGCGAGGCGCTGCCCGTCTTGATCTGTCCGGCGCCCACCGCCACCGCGAGATCGGCGATGAACGGGTCTTCGGTCTCGCCCGAACGATGCGAGATGACCACGCCGTAGGAGTTCCCCTTCGCCAGCTCGATGCACTGCAGGGTTTCGGTGAGCGTGCCGATCTGGTTGAGCTTGACGAGGATCGCGTTGGCCACGCCCTGCTCGATGCCTCGCCCCAGCCGGTCCACGTTGGTCACGAAGATGTCGTCTCCCACGAGCTGGGTGCGCGACTGCAGCCGCTGGGTGAGCTGGGCCCAGCCCTCCCAATCGTCCTCGGCCAGCCCGTCCTCGATCGACACGATCGGATAGCGGTCCACCCACTGGGCGTAGAGCTCGATCAGCTCCGCCGCCGTTCGCCGGCTCTGATCGCCCTTGGTGAAGACGTAGTGGCCCTCCCGATAGAACTCCGACGCCGCGGGGTCAAGCGCGATCGCGATATCTCTTCCCGGCTCATACCCCGCGCTCTCGATCGCCTGCATCACCACGTCGAGCGCGGCCTCGTTCGTCGGCAGCATCGGCGCGAAGCCACCCTCGTCCCCGACGGCGGTGGAGAGCTTCATCCCGCTCAGGACCTTCTTTAGCGCCTGAAAGACTTCCACGCCCATACGCAGGGCGTCGGGGAAATTGTCGGCTCCGATCGGCACCACCATGAATTCCTGCACGTCGACGTTGTTGCTCGCGTGCGCCCCGCCGTTCAGGATGTTCATCATGGGAACCGGGAGCACCCGGGCCATCGGGCCCCCCAGGTAGCGGTAGAGGGGAAGGCCAACATCTTCGGCTGCGGCCCGGGCCACCGCCAGCGACACCGCGAGGATGGCGTTGGCGCCGAGTTTCGCCTTGTTCGGCGTGCCATCGGCGTCCATCAACTCGGCATCGACGCCGATCTGATCCGCCGCATCGATCCCTTCGAGCCGCGGGCCGAGGACTTCGTTCACGTTGCGGACCGCCTCCTGTACGCCCTTGCCCAGGTAACGCTTGGGATCGCCGTCGCGGAGCTCGACCGCCTCGTGCTCCCCGGTCGAGGCACCGCTCGGGACGGCCGCGCGCCCCCGCGCGCCGCTGGCGAGGACCACCTCGGCCTCGACCGTGGGATTACCACGGCTGTCGAGGATCTCGCGCCCGTGGACCTCGATGATGGTGGACATGGGATCAGGGGATCAGGGGATCCGGGGATCAGGGATCGGGGGATCGAGAGTCAGATCGCGCCGCGACGGGCCACTCGACAAAGGTAATCCCCTGATCCCCTGATCCCCGGATCCCCTGATCCCCGGATTGCCTCACTCACGCGCCCCCAGCCCCAGCAGCGCCGCCCGCGTCGCATCCGCCAGCCGCGCCCGGTCCTCATAGCTCATTCCCGCAGTGGGAATCGCCTCGCCGATCAGCAGCCTCACCACACCCGGCCGCGGCGACCAGCTTCCGCGGGGCATCAGCTCGTAGGTGCCCAGGCACAAGACCGGCACGACCGGCGCCTGCGCCGCGATCGCCAGCACGAAGGGACCCTTCTTGAAGGCCTGCAGCCGGCCGGTGCGCGAGCGGGTTCCTTCGGCGAATACCACCGCCGACATGCCTTCGCGAATGTATTGGGCGGCCTCATCGTAGGCCGCGAAGGCGGCGGACTTGACCTGTCGCCGGATCGGAATGTGCCGAGCCGCCCGCATCGCCATCCCCATCAGGGGGATCCAGTCCATGCCCTTCTTGTAGACAAAGCGTAGCGTGCCCGGGAATTCGGCCAAGATCGCCCAGATATCGACCTGCGAGGTGTGGTTCGCGATATAGACCTTGGGCACCGCGGGATCCAGCCGTTCCCGGCCTTCCAGCACGACTCTGATCCCGGTGCCTTTGAGCATCCCGCGGGCCCAGCCGCGCGCCGCTTGGTCGTAGAGGCCGCCTGATTTCTGTTTGACCCGGAACAGGGCGCCCAGCAGCACGCGGGTCCCCCAGTAGCCCATGAAGATCACAAAGGAGCCGAGGTAGCGCAGAGTGCGCATCAGGCGAAGTGTTCGTAGCCCGACAGGACCAGCGAGCGACCCGCGAGCTCCAACGTCAGGCCCGCCCCGGCGCGCACCTCGCCAACGCGGGTCAGGGGAAAATCCCCCGCCGCCGAGAACGCCGGCGGCAACGCCACCAGCAGCTCGTAGTCTTCCCCGCCCTTGGCCGCAAAGACCGGGGCGGGCTCACCTGCCGCGGCGGCTTCCCCGGCCACCGCCGGGTGACAGGGAATCCGTTCGAGCTCGAGATGGACCGCCACCTCCGACGCAGCAGCCAGGTGTCCCGCGTCCCCTGCGAGCCCGTCGCTGAGATCGAGCATCGCCCGGGCGCCCTGGGCCGCGAGCCAGCGACCCCAGGCGATGCGGGGCTCGGGCCGGGCGAACCTAACCCGCGCGGCAGCATCCGGCACCCTCCCCGCGATGAAAGCGGTCAGGGCGGCGCGCGCTCCCCCCAGCTCCCCGGTAACCCAGATCCCGTCTCCCGGCCGGGCGCCAACCCGGGTAAGCGGGTGGGCGGCCGTGCCGAGCACGGTGAGCGCCAGCGCGATCGCATCGCCCCGCGACAGGTCCCCCCCCAGCACCTTCCCGCCGACGGCATCCGCCGCCGCGCCGACACCCTGCATCAGAGCGACGAAGGTGCTGAGCGGCTCCGCGGCGGGAATGGTGAGGGCGGCCAGCAAGCCGACGACCTCGGCGGCGGACGCGGCCAGATCGGAGAGCGCCGCGGCCGCCGCCCGCCAGCCGATTTCCTCCAGGGAAAGCCACTCGCGGCGGAAGTGCACGCCCTCGACGCTCACATCGGCGGAGAGTGCCACGGTGGTCCCGCCGAGCTTGACCAGCGCGGTGTCATTGCCGAGCTCACGGGCGCGGCTGCCCAGTGCGGCGGCGATGGCGCGGATCCGGTCGAACTCCGCCCCACCGCCGAGCGGCGTGTCGGTCATGCCGTCACACCCGGGCGGGCGCGGGGAGCTCGTGCAGGATCGGAGGGCGCGGAGGAGGAGGCAGCCGGCGCACCAGATCGAAGCGGCGCCAGACATCGGGCAGCGCGGCGAGCACGTCCATCGGTCGCATGGAGCGGGCGGTCACCCGTCGTGCGGCGAGGTCCGCCGCCTCGCCGAGAGCAAAGGCGGCAACTGCACCAGCATTGCCCGGTTCCAGTGCCTGGGCGGCAAGGGTCGCCGCCAGCCCGCTCAGCGTGTCGCCGCTCCCCCCGCTCGCCAGACCGGGGTTGCCCGCTGCGATGGTGAGCGTGCCGCGCTCGGGGCTCGCGACGACCGTCGGCACGCCCTTGAGCAGCACCGCGGTCCCCAGCCGCTGGGAGGCGGCTTCCGCCGCGCCCCAGGGATCCACGTCGAGGCGCGACGCCAGCTCCGGAAAGAGGGCGCGGAACTCTCCCGCGTGCGGGGTGAGCAGCGCCCGCCGGCCCTGGAGGGGCTCGCGCAACCGCTCGACCTGTCCCGCGAAGGCCATGAGGCCGTCGGCGTCGAGTACAATGCCGGCGTGTTTCCCTAACCCGTTCAGCACGTCGAGCACGAACTCCGCCCGGGCGGCGCCGCGGCCTAACCCGGGGCCGATCACCGCGGCGTCCGCCGTGCCGAGCAGCGCGACGGTGCGCGCTGACGGGCGGGCCTCGAGCGGCTGCACGCAGGTCTGCAGATCGGGCTCCGCCGTGGCGATTACCGCGGCCGAACCGGCGGGGGCGACGAGATGCACCAGCCCGGCGCCGGCGGCAAACGCGGCCCGGGAGGCCAGCCGCGCCGCCCCCAGCATCCCCTCGTCACCCCCCACGACTACGATGCGTCCCCGGCTGCCTTTATGCGCCCGGGCCGGGAAGGGCTGCACCGCCTCCGCCGCGGCGTGCTCCGTGAGCAGGACGGGCCAGCCCGGCTCGGTGGCGGGCAACCCGATATCGAGCACGGCCAGGTCGCCGACCTCGTCGCGCGCCAGCAGGTGGCCCCGGCGATAGCCGCCGAATGTCAGGGTGAGGGTCGCGCGCAGCGGACCATGTTGGATCCCGTTGCCCAAGTCGAGTCCCGTCGGGCCGTCGAGCGCGACGAGCGGCAGCGCGAGGTCGGCGATGCGCGCCAGCAGCGCGGCCACGCTGCCGCGGGGGGCGCCCACAGCCCCGGTGCCGAGCAGGGCATCGACGAGGAGGCCCGGGTTAGGCCAGGGACCGTCGGCGGCCACCTCGCGCACCCCGCTCTCCCGGGCGTGGCGCGCCATGGCGGCGCTGAGCGGGTCGGAGGGTTCTCCCGAGGCCGCGACCCACACCGGAACGCCCGCCGCGTGCAGCGCGCGGGCCACCACCCAGCCGTCCCCGCCGTTCCGTCCCGGTCCGCAGGCCACTAGCACTCCGAGCCGCAGCCGCTCCGGAAAACGCGCCGCGAGGACGCTCACCACCGCGCGCCCGGCACACTCCATGAGCGTATGCAGCGGAATGCCGGCCGCGGCGGCGCGGGCGTCCCAGGAGGCGGCTTGTTCGGGGGTGAGAACTGGGATTTGGAGCATCGCTATGGGCTATTGGCTACTGGCTATTGGCTATTGGACAAAGGCCTTCCACGCTACCCCAGGTCTTCCGCGGCCAGGAATGACCAATAGCCAATAGCCAATAGCCAGTAGCCAGTAGCCAATAGCCAATAGCCGATCGTCCTACTTGTGACTCTGCTGAATCACGCGCCCGAAGCTGATCTCGCCGTTATCGATTCGCAGATTGAATCCGCACTCCGGATTGGTGCACACCCAGGCCTTGTAGGTGATCGGGGCGCCTTCGCGGCCGTAATCGGAAAGGGGAATGAGGTTCCCGTTGCCGCATTTCTGGCAGCGGGGAAATTCCTTGGAATTGGGATCTGTCATGTAGGCCTCCCTGCCCACTGCCCCCGGCCCCCTGCCCACGCGTGGTCAGTCGCTCTGCACTACTCTTCCCCAGACGTAGTCGCGTTCAAATACCTCAAATCCGTACACCCCGTGAAAATCCTCCACCCGGTCTCCCGGCTGGGTCACCAGCACGCCCGCCTCCACGAGAGAATAGACGATCCGCCCGAAATCCTCGGTATGTCGCATGCCCCAATGCTCGAGAACGGAGCGAGCCATGAGTCCGTACTGCTCCAGCGCAAACTCGCGGCAGGCGTGGGTGACTTCGGGGCCGGTGACATGGCGTCGCTCCGGCAGTTTCGCCTGCAGGTACTCGATACTGGCCAGCACGAAGAGATAGGCACTCTCGTCGTAGCTATCGCCCCGCTGGCGCAGTTTTGCCAGGAGGTCGCTCGCCAGCCGGAGCCCGTTCATCGCGCGGCGAACTCGGGAATCGGCGCCCGTCCGTAGAGCGGGAAGCCGGCGCACAGCTCCTCGACCTCGCTGCGCACCCGTTCCACCGTCGACTCGTCGCGCTGGGTGAGCACCTGGTCGATGAGGTCGGCGATGCGGCTCATTTCCTCGAGGCCCATCCCCCGCGTCGTCATCGCCGGGGTGCCGAGCCGGATCCCGCTGGTGACGAAGGGAGACTGCGGATCGTCCGGAATGGTGTTCTTGTTGACGGTGATCCCCGAGCGTACCAGGAACTCCTCGGCGACTTTGCCGGTCAGGCCCTTCGGCCGCAGGTCCACCAGCATGACGTGGCTGTCGGTGCCGCCCGAGACGATCGCGAAGCCGCGCTCGATCAGCGCCGCGGCGAGCCGCTGCGCGTTCGCGACGGTCTGTTGCGAGTAGGTCTTGAAGTCGCTGCTTTCCGCTTCGCCCAACGCCACCGCTTTTGCGGCGATGATGTGCATCAGCGGCCCGCCCTGGGTTCCCGGGAACACCGACCGGTCGATCGCCTTGGCCAGCTCGACAGTGCAGAGAGTGATTCCGCCGCGCGGTCCTCGCAGCGTCTTGTGGGTCGTCGAGGTGACGACATGCGCGTGCGGCACCGGAGAGGGATAGACCCCGCCCGCGACGAGCCCCGCGAAATGCGCCATATCCACCAGGAATCGAGCGTCGACTTCGTCCGCGATGCTCCGGAAGGCGGCGAAATCGATCACCCGTCCGTAGGCGCTGCCGCCTGCCACGATGAGCCGGGGCCGCTGCTCGCGCGCGAGCTCACGCACCCGGTCGTAGTCGATCCGCCCCGTGGCCGGATCCACCCCGTAGTGCACGGCTTTCCAGATCACCCCGCTGTGATTGACCGAATGACCGTGAGAGAGATGCCCGCCGTGCGGCAGCGACATCGCCAGGATCAGCTCGCCGGGCTTCGCCAGCGCCATGAACGCCGCGAAATTCGCCTGCGCCCCCGCGTGCGGCTGCACATTGGCGTGCTCCGCTCCGAACAGCCGCTCGGCGCGCTCGATCGCGAGCCGCTCGACCTCGTCGACTACCTCGCAACCGCCATAGTAGCGCTTGCCCGGATAGCCCTCGGCGTACTTGTTGGTGAGCGGCGTGCCCATCGCGTCGATGACCGCGCGCGACGCGAAGTTCTCGCTCGCGATGAGCTCTATCCCATCGCGCTGCCGGGTTAGCTCGCGATCCACCAGCCGCGCAATCGCGGGGTCCGCGATATGCAGCGGTGCCGCGTGGTCAAGCATCCGAACCGGTCTCCTCGATCTGCGCGATCCGGCGCGCGTGCCGTCCGCCGGCGAAGGGAGTCGCCAGCCATTCCTTGAGGATTGCCACGCCCTGCTCTGGACTGAGAAACCGTGCGGGAAGCACCAGTACATTGGCATCGCCGTGCTCGCGGGACAAGTGGGCGATTTCCGGCGACCATACTACGGCCGCGCGCACCCCGTGATAGCGATTGGCAGCATAGCTCATGCCGAGCCCAGTGCCACAGAGCAGGATGCCGCGGGGGTTCTCACCGCGCGCCACCCGCTCGGCAAC